>JAQTXY010000371.1 GCA_028688535.1 Methanothrix sp.
AAGTAAGCTATTATCCCGATAATCATTGCCTGGTGGCTGCAAAGATGATTCCTGAAGAAGAGAGAAGCGATGTCCGAGAGATGGTCTGGGAAATGAGCCGGATGACCAACAAGATCCTGATTTTTGGGATTGTCCTCATTCTTGCCATCCTGGCGGCGCTCATTTATCTCGGCATTATCACATTTCCTTATCAGTAGCTCAACGGCTTCTTCTCTGGCCAAAAGCTTTTTCGCTGTATCTCACATTGCTGAAAAACTGAGGAGGGATCACAGCGAAGCCCAAAATATTTGCCCTAATCTTATTATGCGTATTGATTTCCGGATGCATGGAAAGCCCGAAAACAGTCGTCCCACCAGTAACCATACCCAGTCCCTATTATGCAAAAGTGGACCCCTGGCTCGATCATTCCATTTTCGGGATAGAAACCCTGATCGGTTCTGGCATTTTAAGAAAATACGATGCAAATGTCTTCGATTGCAGTGAGATGGCTGCTTATCTGGAATGGATGCTCGAGAAGCAGGGCTTTGATAGCAAAATCTGCCTTGCGGATAGATTTGCAAACGGGAGCGTAGCTCATGCCTGGGTTGCGATAGACATTCCTCCCAAGAGGTACTATGTGGAGCCCACAGCCGTGAACTCTGGTGGCTTTTTCTTCTCTACAATAAAACCTTATGATGGAAACTACAAGGACTACAGCAGATATGATGCCATATATGAAGACATATACGAAGCCACAAAAAGCAATCCCGTCTCTGAGTTCGACTGGTGGAATGATCTCCAATTGGCAAACAACCTTAAGGAATCTCAAGGAGGAAGATAAATGGGAAAGTGGACTGCTGCCATCTTATCGTTATTGATCATAGGATTGGGACAATTCTATGCAGGCCATTTCTGGAGGGCTCTGTGCTGGTTCTTTGGATCGATCCTAATCGTGGCGCTCTTAGCAATGCTCACCGGAATCGGCGGTGTTATTGTCGGGCTGTTTCTATGGATCGGGTGCGCCTGGGATGCCTATAATCTCGCAAAATAGAGATGCTTCTACCGCTTACTGCTTCCCGGTCTTCTCCTGCAGCAGCGCCTGGGCATCCGCATGCATGCCGGCGAGCTTCTTGGTGATCGGGTGCTGCGGCCCGTACTCCTGCTCCGCCAGCCCCTTGATCCGCCAGATCTCGGAAAGAAGCTTGCCGATCTCCTTGGTTACGTACTTGCGATTTTGCTCAGTCATCAGTCTTGCAGCTCCGCCTGGTCCTTCAATGCCATCGCATTTTACCTTTCTCGTGGTACTCAGACGCCAGAAGGGATATCCTGTCGCCTATGGGAATGGTCAAGTCGTTATCCTGCAGCCGGGCTATGCCCTCTTCAATGTAGTTGATCCAGATCTTCTCTTTCGCCTCGCCAGCCTTGCGGTACTGCGCCTCTATCTCCCGATAGACCGCATCGAAGTCCAGGCCTGCAATAACCAGATTGGTGCAGTCCGGAGCGTCTCCCGGCCGGTTGGCGATCATCTTCATGATGAAGATGTCCTCCAGGGAGGCATCCCTGATCACCAGGCCGCCGAAGGACCTGATTCGAGTAGCCCTCTGCCACATAGCCTCGGAGAGGTCGAAGTCGTAGGAGATCCGCTGGGCAAAGACATCCAGATTGCGCCCGCCCTTCACTGCCAGCCGCTTGACGCCCAGCCGCTCATGCCTCTTCTCCGGGCCGACGATCTCAAAGCCCAGGGCCTTGGCCGCAGCAAGCAATCTCTCCTTGTCCTCCTCGCTCCGGCAGACGACATCGATATCCTTGGTGGCGTCCTTGAGCCCCAGCTCCAGCATCACGGCTCCGCCTATGAGCAGGGCCTCGACCTTATGTTCCAGAACCTGGCCGAGCTGCTCGAAAAGCTCGTTTATCTCCTCTCGCCTGGAGATCTTGTCAGAGTTTGATATCATAGAGATCCGTCCTGTCCTCGATATCTTCCATGGTCGGATAGCCTTTGATCTTCTCGCCCTGCAGCACCGCTTTCAGATCCTTCATCATGGGATGATCGATAGCCTCCAATTTATCCCTGTTCTTCAGATAGAATAGCACGCAAAAAAGCTTCTGGAAGGACTCCCATGCCGAGTCCAACGAGTGGATGAAGACCTCCTGTATGGACAGCTCCCTCTTGGGCAGGGTGTAGTAGTAATCCCTCAGCCTCAGCTCGATCCCGTAATCCTCGTAGGCGGAAAAGGAGGAGAATGTGGCATCCTGCGGCCTCAGGCTCTTGAAGAGCACGCTGGTCTCGTAGCTCTTGATGAGCAGGCCCTCACGGGGCACGAGGCGCAGGACCTGATATTCCTGAAGTGAGGTTACGAAGTCCTTCAGCTCCGGCCAGACGATGTAATTGAAGGAGAAAAGATAGGCCTTGCCTTGCCTGGAGCGGCTGACCACGCCCACCCAGAGGAAGCCCTTCAGATAGCCGTACAGGGTATCACCGGGGATGCCGGTCTCCAAGGCCAGAGTCTCCAGGCTCCTGGGGGTCCGGTCTAGCCTGGCGAGCAGCTCCACCCGTCTGAGGGAGAGGATCTTGTGCAGGGGTGAGGCCCGGTGGCTGAAGTAGAGCTTCTTGAAGGCCTCTGCCGGGGGCGTGCCGGCCAGGACGACCTCGCGCCCTCTCCGCTCTGCCAGCCCCATCTCCACCAGGTGAGTGATGAGCCGGGAGACGGTCTCCCTGCGAAGCCCCAGATCCGCCTGGAGGACGCGGGGGTTCACCGGCTCTTTAGATCCGGTGATGAGGACGAGCGCTCGGATGTCGTTCTGGCTAAGAGGCATTCTTTTTGAATTAGATCAATAATCTATATAAATGTGATCCTGATTCAAGATAACATTGTCCTAAAGCAGCTATGGGAAGGAAGCCTGAGGGCGGCCTGCTGGCGGGGAGCCGTGCGTCTTTACATCAAGAAAAATTTATAATATATGAACAACTGATAAATATCTATGAAACAGATTTGGTGTTTTGCAATGTTGGCCATGGTCTTCTTGGCCATGGGGATTTGTGCGGCGGAAGTTC
>JAQTXY010000372.1 GCA_028688535.1 Methanothrix sp.
ATGGACTGATTCTTGTTATCGGCTTGGTAGAATCCAATAGTGCCGATACGAAGACCCCCATTCATCACCGTCTTGAAGTCGCCAAGATCGGTTACCGAGAGCATCTCGGAATCCAGGGACTCTATCAAGAACAATAGACGTTTTGCGATCATATCGTTGATCTTGCCGTAGGCAGAGGCAATATCACCGCTAAACCGCTTCATGTACTGGTTATCGACCAGGATGATTCCCTCCGCATCGACCTCCATAAGCTCCCTCATACAGAAGGCGGCATTTTGCAGGTAGATGGACCCCTCTTCTCGGGCAGGCAGAATGGCAACTGTGACAACTGTGATGTCTCGGTACTGTCTCTTCAATTCGTTTATGAGCAGAGGTGTGAAAGATGAGCCGGTCCCTCCGGAGGTAGATGTTATCACAAAGGCAATATCGAAGTCGCCCCTCTTCTCGATCTCACCCATGATCACATCCCGATTGTCCATGAAGGCCTGTTTGCCTACATTTCTATTGGCGCCCACACCGTGCAGATTGGGGACATGCAGTCTATCTTTGGCCGTGGTGAAACGCAGCTCCTTGAGATCATTTATAGCCGTATTTATGGCTAAAGTCTCCACTCGACTGGGGAACTTGGGGCACAAATAATACTTGGCCAGTTTGGCGGCTGCGCCACCTCCAAACGCTTCTTTATTTATCGCGTCTAGTATTCGATTACCGCATTGTCCTACGCCGAGCATCAGTACATTGAGCATGATATCAATTCTCGCAGTATATGTCTCTTGGTATATGTCTTTTTCCTAATATTTATACACTCTGTATCGTCGATATATCCAGGCAATGATAAGCGCAATTAGGATAATAGGTAGTAGATATTGATATTTATACTCTCGTTCCAGTACAACTACCTGCGCGCCGGCCTCTCGGATTACTGATCCATCTCCCCCGTCATAATTGACCTTGATGCGTATGGTATAGTTGCCTGGGCTCTGACCCAAGAGCCTGGCAGAGTAATTCGCCTCTGCACCCGGCTTTATCTCAAAGAAGCTCTTCTCCAGTCCCGTGACCTGCAGGCCATCCGATGGCATGACTGTCCCGTCAGCTTCTATTCTGGTTGCTGAAGCACTTCCCGAATTGGAGATGCTGATGTTCAGACGGCTCTCACCATCCAGTGGAAGCGTTGTCAAGCCGGCAAGCTTAACGACCAGATCTGCCTTGCTCTTGGGACTTATCAGAATATTAAATGGCTCTGAGCTATTTGATTTAGCATTCTTTTTGGAGTCGGTATAGCTGACTACTACGGCGGGAACCCGAATAGAGCCTTCTTTTACAGCGTCAATCACATAAACCGCCGAATCTGACTCCCCCGGGTCCAAAGTCTCCTTGATCTTGGGAGGATAACCGGCAATATAAGAGAATTCAGGGAGAGGCGGGATATCTTCGGCTTTTATGCCCAGAGCCTGTCCCGTGCCCGTGTTCTTGACTGATATGGTGACCTTGACGGCGTCGCCCACACTCATTTGGTTTTTGTCGAAGCTCTTTTGTACAGAGAGTTCAGGTTTGTCCAATGCAGTCGCAGGCCTTTCTGAGGCATGCCTTCTGGGAGTTCCCAGACCCTTCTGATACTCGACCCTTACTCTAGCAGACTGCTCGTCGAAAATATCAGAGACAGTAACAGTAATACCCCTGTCATCAGCGCCGCCATCGAAATTATTGGAGCTGTCCAGCAGTAGGGCTCTTTGCTCATCAAGCGAACCGCCCACCTTAGAGGCCCGAATCACCACTAGTCCATCTCTTACCGACTGTATTTCGATAAGCTCTATTCGATAGTCACCCAGATCAATGCGATCTCCGATATTGAGAGTAAAATCCTTGAAAGTTATCTCATCACTGTTGTCTGTGGATTCTTCGGCATAAGTTGATACAATCAAGAGAATAGAGAACAACAGATATGCGAGACAGGGCAGATAGATCAGACGCCGCATTTTGGGAAACACCTTTCTCTATGCATTTTCTATATGTATTATATCCTTTCTCAATTTGAATTTTGCTGCGTCTCAGCTTGTATCTCCATACTTAAATCGATCCACCTCGCGTTTCTGGTAAGAGCTCCCAGAGAAATCACATCCACTCCGCTGGCGGCATATTTCGATATATTATCATGAGTTATGCCTCCTGACGCCTCAAGAAGCAGCCGATCTCTAAGGCCCATCAGATCAAGCAGCCTTACCCCACGAGAAATCTCATCAGGAGTCATATTATCGAACATGATGATATCGGCGCCTGCCTTGGCAGCTTTGATCATGTCTTCCTGGTTTTCTATCTCTACCTCGATCTTCTTGGTGAAGCTGGCGCGCTCCTTGGCGGCGCGCAGGCATTCTTCCAGTCCCAGAATCGCTATGTGATTGTCCTTGATGAGCACGGCATCGGATAGATTGAACCTATGTGTATCGCCACCACCTAAAAAGACGGCCTTCTTCTCGAATACTCGAAAGCCGGGAGTGGTCTTACGGGTCGCAGCGATGCGCACCCGTCCGCCGGCCAGAAGAACACAATCTCGAGTTAATGTGGAGATGCCGCTCATGCGCGCCATGAAGTTCAGAGCCAATCTTTCCGATTGCAGGATGGCTCGGGCACTTCCGCGAACCGAGATAACCCTGGATTTGGCAGGCACGAACTCGCCGTCATCATAGAGGGGCTGCGCCATTAGGCGGAAATAAGCAAAGATTTCCTGCGCTTCCGCCAGGCCGCTGATTATGCAGTCTTCCTTGGCGACTACCACCGCCTGCGCCTCGATGTCCGGAATAAGGCTGCTGGAATCGTCCCACTCGCCCAGGTCCTCGGCCACAAATCTCTCCAGCTCTGAGGTTAGCATACCGCAAAGATTTTGATGTCCAATTGATTTATAGCCTCCGATGCCTATCAAGATCGGGCTTGTTGGATGCGGCGCAATCGGGGCCGAGATTGCAAAAGCAGTAGACTCCGGTGTGTTAGACGCTAATTTAGTTGCGGTATGCGATCATAATCCGGAAAC
>JAQTXY010000020.1 GCA_028688535.1 Methanothrix sp.
CAGCCGCTTTTACCAGATCTACAGCCACAGCAATGCATTCTCGCAGATGGAAGGGCTGGCTCTCTAGCTCCATCTTGCCTCCTTCAATCTTGGAATAGTCCAGTATCTCATTAATAACCGAGAGCAATGTATTGCCGGAGCTTCTTACAGTCTCTACATAATTCCTCTCTTGTGCAGTCAGGTCAGAGTTCAATAGCAGTCCGGTCAGACCCAATACGGCATTGAGGGGCGTTCTGATCTCATGACTCATATTGGCCAGAAAGTCTGATTTTGACCTAACTGCTGCCTCTGCGGCCTCTTTTGCCTCAATGAGATGATCTTCTGCCACCTTTTTCTCTGTGATGTCGCGGATGGATTCAATGGCTCCAAAGACGTTGCCGGCAGAGTCATAGAGAACAGCAGCGCTGCCCAAGAGATAGACGCTCCCACCTCGCATGTTAGGCATGTAGGATTCTCCCATGAGAATTCTTCCTTTTCTCTCAATCTGGTTATAGCCGCTTTCGATATCTTTGTCAGCTTTTAAAATCAGATCAATGAGTATTGGCCGACGAGTTCCATAAAAAGGCAATGCGTACTCATAATTGCCCTTGCCGATCATATCTTTGGCCAGGATTCCGGTCATGGCTTCGATGGCCTTGTTCCAGGCTACCACTTTCCCATTCTTATCGATGACTAAGGTGGCATCAGGCAGAAAATCAATGATGTCCATCAATCGCTGCTCCGACTCCATGAGGGCCTCCTCAGCCCTCTTGCGTTCAGTGATATCGGTGAGCAAATTCAACGTGGCTGGTCTGCCTTGCCATTCAATCAATCTGGCATTGATTTCCACCCATTTGACAATTCCTTGTGCAGTCAAAACTCGAAAGGTATAGCGCAGCGGAGCTGATTCATTTGCGATCCGTCGCCGGTAATATTCGATCACCATGCTGCGATCATCCGGGTGGACGAATTCGGGAAATGGTCTATCGATGAGTTCCTGCTTTGAATGTGTCCCCAACAGCTCAAGCGTCATTGGATTAACAAACTTGAAAAGGCCGTCTTGCGCGACATTGATTGCTTCATTCGCATTGTTTATCAGCAAGCTATACTTTTTCTCGCTCTCCCGCAGCGCTTCCTCGGCCCGTTTGCGATCGGTGATGTCCAAACCTACGGCTTGATAGCGGATAGGCTGGCCCTTCTCATTAAAAAAGGCCCGGTTAGTCCACTCATGGTAAATCACTCTGCCATCATGCCTGAGATACCTTTGCTCGTGGGTCTCAATGGGCTGTTGCGGTGTCAGAGCGCCAAGAACTTCTCTGATATTTTCGTGATCCGCGGGGGAGAGGAATTCGAAGAAGTTTTTCCCGATCATATCCTCGGGTGCTTTATCATCCCATGCCGCCAACGTCTTGTTAAGATAGGTTAAAGTGCCATCGGGAAGAAACGCCGAAACAAACAATGGCATGTCTTCAGAGAGTTGTCGGTAGCGCTCCTCGCTTTCCCGCAATGCCTCCTCTGCCTTCTTGCGGTCTGTTATATCTCGGGTCACTCCCACGATAAATTCATTTCCGGATTTGTCCTTATAGGGCGTCTTTTTCACCAGGACGGTGCGAGTTACGCCGGGTGCGTAGGTATTCGTCTCCTCGTTTACATTCTCTACTCCAGAGGTAAACACCTCCTCGTCCTTATGCCAGGAGACAGCGGCATTTTCCAGTGAGGGGAACAGCTCATAGGCTGTTCTGCCCAAAATTTCCTCTCTCGAGCGATTGAAGAGCCTGCAGGAGGCATCATTGACCAGAATGATGCGGTGCTGCCTGTCCTTGACATGAACTGGGTCGCCGATAGAATTGATTATATTATTGAGGGAATCGCGGGTATCTGTCAGGGCTTGATTGGCTTTCTCGAGATCTGCAGTTCTCTGCAGGACTCTCTTCTCCAGTTCGTCGTGGGCTCTTTTTAGCTGTTCATCTACCTTCTTTCGCTCTGTGATGTCCCTCGCAATACCTACCAGAAACTGATTGCCGGCTTCGTCTACATACAAGGTCTTCTTGGTGACCATGGTTCGAACAATGCCCAGACCATCAGTCAAATATTCTTCATTAATGTTCTCTTTTCCCGTGGCAAAGACCTCTTCGTCCATCTCCCAAAAAACGTCTGCCTGCTCCTTGGGGAAGAAATCATAGCAGGTCTTGCCGATCATCTCTTCTGGTCTATGGCCTGCTAATATGCTTTCTGCAGCATTGATCAATACGTACCTATGCCGTCTATCTTTGACAAATAATGGATCGGTAAACGAATTAAGGATCTTTTCAAGAAAAAGGTGTTCCGATTTTTCTGCACTGCTCTTTTCTCCGAGAAATTTTTCGATAGTTTTCAGCTCTGAGGATGCGTATGATAGTGTTTCGCCCAGGCGAGCTGGGTCGGACCGGCTTTTATCTCTGACATCATCTAATCGAGCACGAAGCCGGCGTACTCTCAGCAGTGCGTCATTGAATTGCATTTCTTGTCCTGGAAATGAATATCTTTGTTTTTAGCAGTTGTGCAAATCCCAAATCCTTGCAGACCTAACCTCTGCAATTATGACTATTTGTGATAAATAATTTTCCCCCAAAAATATGTTAATGATAGCGTTTTGGAATTTAAAAAGATCTGTTGTATTGAATTAAAACCAGCAAATCTTTCATCATATCGTTTCGATATTAGAAATCGCTCTTGATACTAAAGATTCCCTTTTCCTCTTTGATCTCAATTTTCCGATCCAGGAAATGCGCCGCTGTCCATATGTTGGTCTTAGCGTGCAAAGAGATATCTCGCACTGTATAACTGCCACCAGCCAGGGCCAGATAGGGAATGAGCTGGTCTGCCAGGTGCACGTCCACCGCGGCAGGCGACTCTAGCTCAACTATCAGCTCCTTTGCTGCTCTTCTGCCCACTTTTTCTGCCGGAACGCCCCTCTCGCCAAGACAGCTTGCTCCTTTGTAACCGGACCAGAGTGTGATACCGCTACCCATGGAAGGCAGACGTAAGGCCTCACGATATATTTGAGCCGAAAAGCCTGCCTGCGCTAGCGTCTGCTCCGCAGATTCGGCCTGCCTGACAGCCACATGCTCGGGCAGGTTGGAGCAGTGAGAAACACCGTTAATCTCCCCGCAGCAATCCGAACTTGCCAGGTAAGATGCCTTTAGCTTCGCAGGCTCTACCTGCAAGAGCACCTCGCCCTGCCCCTTGGGATAGTATCCTCTCTGCAAAACCTCAAGGCTTACTCTGGCTCCGAAAGAGGATAGGGCCGGCAAAAAGACATTTTTAAAATAGTCAACTGCAGGAGACCATTGCACATCCGTGCCTCCCTGGATTTGCAGAGAAGATGGCCCATCGGCGCAGAGCAGAGCAGGCAGAAGGCACTCTATGAGCAATGTCACGCTGCCGGCGGTTCCAATCTCTATCCTGTACCTGCCGCCACGAATCTTTCCAGGCGTGAAGACGATCTCGGGAGAGCCCGCCGTGGCCCCCGAAGTCCTGGCATCACAAATTTCTGCCAATGCCTTCAAAGCCCGGGCATGCTGCGCCGCTAGACCGGGTTTAGGCCTGCCCTGCCTGATCCTGGTTATGCGCACAGGCTTTCCCGTCACCGCCGAAAGGGCCACTGCAGTGCGCACAATCTGGCCGCCGCCTTCTCCCAATGAGCCGTCTATCTCGATCATCAATGAAATCCTTCATTTAGGCTTGACGCCACTGACCTTTACGCTGGAGATGCAACCCTCAACTTTCTTTATCTCTTCAGTTGATCCGTCCAGGCTCTTTAAAATTGCCTGACCGGTAGGATCATTGGTCATGCAGTCCAGGGGAAAGATTGACTCCTGCATAACGCGTACGTCATTAAATCCGGCTGATCTTATGGCATCCAGGTACTTATCCTTCGGCAAGGCTCCTGCAATGCATCCCACATAAGCCTTAATCGATTGCTTGACGAACTCCGGAAGCCCTTTCAAAAGGACGATATCCGAGACCATCAGTCTGCCGCCGGGCCTTAGGACTCTAAACGCCTCTTGGAAGGCCTTGGTTTTATCTGGCACCAGATTGATGACGCAGTTGGAGATGATGACATCGACGGTATTATCCTCGACTGGCAAGGCCTCAATCTCACCCTGCCGAAACTCCACATTATTGTAGGCACCGTGATCTGAATTGGCCTTTGCCCGCGCCACCATCTCCGCCGTCATATCGACACCGATGACCTTGCCCTGCGGGCCTACTATCTTCGAAGCCAAAAAGCAATCAAAACCTGCTCCCGACCCCAGGTCAAGAATTGTCTCACCCTCTTTCAGGGAGGCAAAGGCAATGGGATTTCCGCAACCTAGCCCTAGGTTCGCTCCCTCAGGCACGTCCCCCATTTGCTCCTCTGTGTAGCCGATCTTCTTGCTGATACTCTGTGGCTTGGCCGATGTGCAGCAGCCTGATGAACAGCAGGACCCGGCATTCTTTGCCACACGCGAGTAGCTTTCTTTTACCGCATTCTTCAGCTCTTGATCATTCATTTTTTCCACCTGCCTCTTCCTTAAAAGCTTCGTTGATTACCGGCCCCAGTCGCGACTTAACCATGCATTCCAGCTCTTCTACCTTGATTAAAGATAGGCAGCAGACTTTGCCGTCTTTCTCCAAGCTGAGCAATGCCAACTTGTCTCCCGGCTTAATCTTTGCTCTCTCCCTGATCTCTTTGGGGAGAACCATCTGCCCTCTCTCGTCAATGGATACAATCGACTCTACGCTGCAACTGCTTATTTCATTCGGCTGGCAGCAGGATTCACACTCATCTTTTGCAGTCACTTCTTTTTCCTCATGCTGTTATGATAAATACAGGGTTTTCTGTGAATATAAGCTTTTCGGAAAAATCAGAATTTTCAGAAAACTGTCCAATCACTATTCATGGGACAAATCTCTGCGTCTAGGTGTAATCGGTAAATCTATTAATGATCTTCAGACCCTCGAACCATAGAACGCCAGCAATTCCTGCCATGAAACAAATGGCGATATCAATAAAATGCAGGTGAGCAAAGCCGAATAGTTCTCTGATGGAAGGAACATAGATTGCCAATGCCAGAAAAACAATGGCACTGCCCACTACCCACCACAGAGCGGGATTAGGTGTGCTCATGGTCTCAATAATCGTCCGGGACCATGACCGATTTGCCAGTATTAATCCAAGATTGGCAATAACGAGTGTAGTATAGGTCATGGCTCTCGCCTCGGACTCACCTCTGCCCATATAAAGTGAAACTGCAAAGACTGCCAGGACAATAATGAGGACACTTGCGCCCTGAAGCAAGCTGAGGCCCATTGTGCGCCAGTCAAACAGAGGCTTCTTGGCGTCGCGTGGCCGGCGCAGCATTACATCAGCTTCCTCAGGTTCTGCCTCAAAAGCAATTGAGCAGGCAGGATCGATTATGAGTTCCAGGAAGACCACATGAATTGGGAAAAAGACTAGCGGCCACTCCAGGAGCACGGGAATAAGCGATATGCCAGCGATAGGCACATGGATGGCCAGGATATAGGCCATGGCCTTCTTGATATTGTCGAATATCCTGCGGCCCAGCCTTACGGCTTTGACTATGGACGAGAAGTCGTCGTCCAAGAGCACCAGAGAGGCCGCCTCGCGGGCCACATCCGTACCCCTGCTGCCCATGGCAATCCCAATATTGGCGGCTTTGAGGGCGGGCGCATCGTTCACACCGTCGCCTGTCATGGCTACGACCTCCCCGTTGGCCTTTAATGCCAATACCAGCTGGTGTTTCTGCTCCGGCATAATCCGGGAGAATATGCAAATATCTCTGACAAGACTCTGAAGCTCTTGATCGCTCAATTTCTCAAGCTCTGGGCCCGTAATTACCTGATCGGAGGGAAACCCAATCTGCCTGGCTATAGCCTGAGCTGTGCCGGGATTATCTCCAGTTATCATTACTACTCTTATTCCTGCCGAATAGCACTCCCTAATAGCCTCGGGGACCCCGGGACGCACCGGATCCTCCATGCCGATCAGGCCGATGAATTTAAAATCGAAGTCATGCTGTCCATCCGGCAAATCAGTCGCTTGCAGGGATGCAGCGGCAACGCCCAGGACCCGCATACCTTCCTGGGCCATAGCCGAAATTGCCTGGGAAAGCTCTCTTTGCCTATTCTGGTCGAAGTGACACAGCTCTACTATGGCCTCGGGCGCTCCTTTGGATGCGATCACATACTCTTTTCGAGAAGGCGACCTCCAGACACGAGACATGGCAAGCAGCTTCTTTGATAGAGGATATTCTCTGACCAGCTCCCAGTCACGGTGAATGTGATCGGTCCTAGCCAGATAGTCCTCGCCCAGCTTCTTGAAAGCCTTCTCCATTGGATCGAAGGGATCTATTTGGCTGGCCAGAATGCTATACTCGATTACTTCATGAACTGCATCCGGCAAAAGATCTTCGCCATCATCCAGTTCAAAGAACTCACCGCAGGCGAATATCTTCTTCACCTTCATGTGGTTCAAGGTCAGAGTCCCTGTCTTGTCAACACAGAGTACTGTGGCCGAACCCAGGCTCTCTATCGTAGGAACGCGCCTGGTCAAGACGCTGCTCTGCGAGATTCTCCATGCCCCCAGAGCCAGAAATATGGTCAAAACCACAGGAAACTCTTCGGGCAGCACAGCCATGGCCATGGTGATGCCCGCCAGGAATCCCTGCAGCCAGTCGCCTCTGGTCAGGCCGTAGGCTATCACCACCAACAGGCATAGGCTCAGGCCGAGCATGGCCAGATTTCTTACCAGCAGATTGGTCTCTTCCTGGAGCGCCGTATTATCGGACTCGACCTTCTGCAAAGCCTTTCCGATCTTTCCCATCTCGGTGTTAATTCCGGTGGCCCGGACCAATGCCACTGCATGGCCCTGCACGACGAGACTTCCTGAGAAGACAAATGGTGAATCGTCACCACCCGGTCGAGCCATCAAAGGCACCTGTTCTGTGTTTATGCAGCTTGCCTTTCTTACTGGGACTGATTCGCCGGTTAGAAGAGATTCATCTGCTGAAAAGCTGGTGCAGTCCAGCAAAACGGCATCTGCCGGCACACGATCTCCCTCGGCAAGAACTATCAGATCACCAGGGACCACCTCCCTTCCGGCTATCCTTTTATCAACGCCATCTCGAATTACCAGAGCACGGGGACTGGAAAGGTCTCGCAAAGACTCCAGGGCCCGCTCGGTCTTGCGTTCCTGGTAGAAGGTAATGCCCATGACAACCAATACGAAGCCCAGGAGCATCAAGGCCTCCTGGAGATCTCCCAGCAATAGATAAACCAGCCCGCCTGCCACCAGGAGGAGAAACATAGGCTCTTTTGCAACCTCCAGGGCAATAGTTAAGACAGAGCGAGGTTTAGCGGAAGGCAGCTCGTTGTAGCCTACATCTTTGAGCAGTCTTGCAGCCTCGGCTTCACAGAGGCCTTTAGCAGTGAATATGTCAAAATTATTATCCAGCCGCGTATCCCCTTTATTTTGACAAAATGCGTAAGCCTTATAAAAAATAGGAAAAATAGATTTTTCAGGCCCAAATGCCTCTCTACCTTACAGCCTCTGCATATTTCTTGGAAAATTCCTCGCATTGGCCGATGATGCGCCCTGTCGCTTCTTTCAGAACAACAATGGGGTCTACGCCGGACGTCGTGAGACGGAAGACGGGGTTGTCCATGATGGGAAATTTGGTGTCATAGGTTGCCATCAGTACCCTTTCATCAGCCAGGAGTTCAGTTCGCAGCAAATTCAAGATAGTATGCCCTTCCCCTACAAACTCGATAACAGCCTGGTTCTCAGTTTTCTTAATAATCTTCAAATTCATCAAACCACTCCCAGACCATAGGCGGAACTCATTTTGCGCGTCTCGGTATTGGCACAATTGGGGCAAACCAGTTTGTTCTCCTTTTTGACCAGGCCTGCAAGACAGCGATTGCAATAGGCCTTGATGACGCCCAGGTCCTCATCGCCCGTAGTAAGCCTCATCTGCCGATCGTCAATAATCTTGGCTTTAAGAATATCGCGAATCGAGAAAAGGTGACGCAGATCCTTGACATAGGAGTTTCTCACATTGGATATGTGAATGGTCGCCTCCTCGTCCGAGATGGGTCTGTCCTCATGCCCCTTCTTGAAAGCCAGCGAGACTATGACCAGGCTGTCTTTAAGGTCAACTACCTCTCCTACCACGATATCACCCGATGAGAGCTTTACCGGGGCATTGGTCTTGGGTATGACACTCGCAGATCTGGCTCTCGAATCGATCTTGACCAGTCCCGCGGTTGATGCAAAAATGGTTCCTGATCGAGCATAGGTGCAGTCTCCGGGAACAAACTCCTCGGTCGATCCCACCACATCTCCAGGAAGTACAAAACTACCGTCCATCATAATTCCTCAATGAATCCTCTATAAACCTATATGAGCGCATCTAAATCCAGTATCATCTCTAGCATCTAGAGTTACTAGTATCTATAGTCTAGCATCACATTGACGACTTAAATCTCTATCTCAGATCTCTAGCATGTTATTCTATATAGCTCAACCCCAATGACCTTGACATCCTGGCTATGAAAGTCAAAGCATCTCTTCAAGGGAAAAGGAATCCGATAAATTTCCTGCACTGTGCAGGGTTTCACAAAGCTTCTTACGAAACCTTCGCTTCCCTGATTATGCAAAGAGTAGATCGTTTTGGCGATTTTACGGGCGCAGCAGAGAAAGGCGCGGTCTCCCAAGCTTGCTTTCTGGGCTCCGAAGGGCGGATTCATGACTACTGTATCAATGCCTTTGAGGACCAATTGTCTCACATCGGCACGGATGAAATCCACATCGACATTTAATTTTTCTGCATTTCTCCTGGCAATGGCCAAAGCTTCGCCGTCAATCTCTACGCCAATAGCTCTCGCACCCAGCAGAGCCGCGCCTATGGCCAGCACGCCCGTACCGCAGCCCAGGTCACACACGCTGCATAGCTCCCCGCGCATTCCTGCCAGGAAAAGCATCTCTGCGGCGACCGAGGCGGGCGTAGCATACTGCTCTCTTTGAAAAGAGGGACGGCTAAAGCCCTCCAGCCGCTCCAGCATCATCTCTAGCTGCTTTTTCTTCATATCTGCCAATCAGACATGCTATTACGGCCTATATGAAGTATATTATCGCCTCAATTGCCAGGAGCATAACCAGGAGAACCGTCATGGCCTTAAGAAGGAATACTGCTTTAGAGTGGCCTGGAAAGCTATCCAAAGATTCTTTCTCAATTTCGGGGGCTTTGGGGGCCTTGAAAAAATCCGCTGGCTTATTATTCCCATCATTCGTTTTCTCTTCATATCTCTCTTCGTCTTTTATCTCCTTATACCTCTCTTGCATAGCATCCGCTGATGCCTCCTCCTGCGGCTTTTGTATTGCATCCTCTGGCTTCTGGGGCATATTATTGTTAGCGCAGAATTGCTGCCTGATGGGCGGCGTCTGAAGCTGTCCGTAACCCTTGCAGGCCATTTCAGTTTTCAGGGGAACCATGCATCCATCCGCCAAGATCAGATCTCTTGCCTCATACCTCTCTTTTGAGACCTCCAGGACAGGCAGGTCGGCATCTGATATCGGCTGCTCATCCGGCTCATGCAGATCATTTATCTTAATATTAACTGCAAACTCTCCTTTTTCGTTCTTTGGCAAGAGATGCAAGGACTCATCCCAGACCAATATGCTGCTGATATCATCGATTTTGCTTACTGAATTGCTCGCCATGACATTGGCAATAAGAAGCAAGGCCTCTTGACATGGACGCAGTCCATTTACAGCTGCCCCCTCCAAAATTTCTGCTGCCTGTTCGATCTTGTTAGCGCTGCTTTTTATCCCATCGATTTCTGCCGCATAAAAATGCTTTTCTGCATGGCGTAAGGCGTTAACTGCTACCTGCAACTTCTCGGTAGACTCTCTACCCAGTCTCTGCAAATCCAGGCTGGCATTGATATTCTTCAAGGCCTGGTAAAGATAATCGCCCGCTTCATCAGAGGGACAAACCTGGACGGCTCCTATGAGATATTCCAGGGCATTGTTCATGGCGCGGGCCTGCGTCAAGGGCTCATCTGCTAAAAGCCCAATGCGATGGATTTCCTTCATACCGGAGATTATTCGTTGCAGGTCAAGTATCTCGGATTTATTGCCATTATTGGCATTTGCAGCCGCACTGTCCAGGAATTCCTGGGCCTTTTCCAGCTGTATTAAAGCCTCCTCACCAGGAACCCGCCCGCTGACTTTAGCCAGACAAGACTGACTATTGGCAATTGCCTGCGCCACTTTGATCTCAGCCTGACCTTCGCCCAGAGTAGATGCCAGCTCTTGATAGCGGTTCGCTGCCTGGATGAATAGCCAGGAGGCCTCGTTTGTTCGCTGTGAACTGTTTGGCCGGGCCGATTCTTCTTGCAGCTTATTTTTTGCCAGGGAGCTGTAAGTCTTCGCCAGGCAATAGAGTGCATTCTGATAGCCGGGCTTCATTTGACGAGGAATGAGCAGAACGGCTTTCTCCAGAGGTTCGCGAGCCGCAGTTGCCTGCCCCATCTGCAGATAGATACGTCCCAGATTGGATAAGACAATTCCCTGGCTCTGACTCTCACCTTGCAAAGCGAAAAGAGACAGGCTGGAATTGAAGTAGTACAATGCTTTATCCCAGTCCATTCTCTGGCCAGCAATTCTTCCCAGCCGGTCCATTACCCAGGCAGAGCTCCTTTTATCGCCCAATCTCTCAAAGTCGGCCAGGCTTCTCTCGAAGTATCGAGCAGCAAGTTCTTTCTCTCCCATATCGGCATAGACCCGGCCGAGGCTTCCCGTCATCTGAGCGATGCCCAGATCATCGCCCCCTTCCTCGAAGGTCTTCAGGCTGCGGTAGCAGTGCTCTATGGCTTTGTCCCATTCCCCGTTCTTCCTGTAAGCTGAGCCCAAATTCCCTAATACATGGGCAAGGCCGACATGATCCCTTTCCCTTGAAAAGCTGTCGGCGGCCTTCTGATAGTAGAAAACAGCTTTCGAAAAATCACCCTGATGGACAAAAGCCTGACCCAGATTGTTCTGGAGCACAGGTCGTAAGATCGGATCGCTGCAGAGTGAAAGAGCTCGATTATATGTACTTGCGGCGAGATCAGTCAGTCCCGCCCTGCGGCAGATGTCACCCAGCCGTTTGAGCTCATAAACATCTTGGAGCTTAAGGGAAAGTTCGTAGCAGACCTCCTGGGAGATTCTGCCCTTTCGAGCGCTCTCCAGTAATTTGCCTAAAAGTTCAGGACAACTTCCTTCGATGGTACTACTATCGATTTTTTGTAGACCATCACCTCCTTTGGAAAGGGATGCATATATTTCTTGGTGAACAACTAATTGATTCATAGGTTATAAGATAACTTATATCTTTATATAGTTTTTGAATACATCTAATTTTGTAAGTTCTATTTTAGGTTAATAATACTCGTCTTGAAGAAGCCTTTTATATCTTGGCCGTGAGTGTTTTTGGGAGATTCCCGATGGAGTTCACTGCACAGGAAAAATACGAATTTAAGCGTCTTCTCGATGGCCTGAGAAGCAAGACGGGCCGAGGGACGGAGCTGATTTCTCTCTACATCCCCCCTGATAAGCAGATCAGTGATGTCACAAGCCAGCTACGTGAGGAGTACGGACAGGCAGCCAACATAAAATCCCGTGTCACCAGACTTTCCGTGCAGGGTTCCCTTGAGTCAGCCATGTCCCGGCTCAAGCTCATCCCCAAGCCACCTGCCAACGGTGTAGTCATATTCATTGGAAGCGTGGATGCCGGAGCCAATAAAACTGAGATGTACAGCGTGGCTTTGGAGCCTCCAGATCCCATCGTCACTTACCGATATCACTGCGATTCATCATTTCTCCTGGGCCCGCTGGAGGAGATGCTGGCCGACAAAAAGACCTTTGGGCTAATTGTACTGGACCGACGCGAGGCGGCCATTGGCATTTTAAAGGGCAAATTCATTGAACCTATGAAACACCTCACCTCAACCGTGCCTGGCAAGCAGAGAAAAGGCGGTCAGTCCAGCCACAGGTTCCAGCAACTGCGCCTCATTGCCATCCATGATTTCTATAAAAGGGTAGGTGAATCGGCCAACGAAGCATTCCTGCCCATTGACGCCAAGGATCTGCAGGGCATCCTGGTAGGTGGACCATCCTCCACCAAAGAGGAGTTTGTTGAGGGTGGCTTCTTGCATCATGAGCTGCAAAAGAAGATTCTGGGCGCCTTGGATGTCTCCTATACCG
>JAQTXY010000373.1 GCA_028688535.1 Methanothrix sp.
CCGGGCAATGGAGCGCATGGTGCTCTCGGAGAGCAGGCAGCCGGTCGGATTGGAGGGCGAGTTGATGAGAATGGCCTTTGTCTTTCTGTTGATCCTCTCCTGGATGGCCTCCGGTCGCAGTTGAAAACCGTCTTTTTCATAGACCGGCACTCTTGCGGGAATGCCTCCTAAGAATTTTATGAAATTGGGATAGCAGGCATAGCCCGGATCGGAGATGATTACCTCCTGGCCCTTCTCCAGCAGCGCCGCAAAGACGAGCATCATGGCAGGCGAGGTGCCGGATGTTACCACTATCTGCTCCGGCTTTACAGAGACGCCATAGGTTTCCAGATAGTGCTGGCAAATGGCCTCGCGCAGCTCCAAATCACCCAGACTATGGGTGTAGTGGGTGAGCCCCTCCTCCAATGCCTGGCAGGTAGCATCTTTAACAGCTGGTGGAATATCAAAGTCCGGCTCGCCCACTTCCAGATGGATGACATTAATTCCCCTGCGCTCCATCTCTCGCGCTCTTTCCAGGACATCCATTACGATGAAAGGGGCGATCTCTTCTGCTCTTCTGGCAATCATTGCTACTCTCCGTGATCATAAAATAGCAAAGCGATTGATATTAACTTAACGCGAGACCTCATTTCTTCTTCTCTCAGGCCAGAATGACATTCATATTCTTCTCGCTCACTGTGGCCTGATGTCCAGCTTGTTCAATCTCAGCCGAGGAGAGCCGCAGCCAATCGCCAAATGATCCCGGTGATGTGTTATCCGGATCCATGGACTCTAGATCATCGTAGCCCTTCTGCCGTGCGGCAGGCATAAGGATATTCTTGGCGGCCCAGTAGTCCAGGGCCACGGGATCAACGCTTGCGGCAATGATGCAGGCTTGATCGGCTTCGCCGTAAGAGGTGCTGGGCCCTCCTCTGGGATTAGCGTTAATCCATATGGCATCCAGGATGTTAAGGTCGGGAAATCGTGTCTGAGTCATCTCTGTTCCCATGCCACCGGAGCCAACCGAGCTATGGGCCCTGCCTCCAGCCTCCCGGCTGAGCCGATCTGAAACCACACCCATGTAGTGCTTGATGCAGGCAGTTACACCGTAGATCGCGTGTGTTTTGAGTACAGGAACATTCAGCATCTTGAGCCGCCTAGAGTCGTAGCTGCCATTGACGGCATCCCAGACTCCCTGTTTAAAGCTGATGTAAGTGCCGTATTTGGTCTGGAACTTAGGGTAGCTGACGGCGATTCCAGTCTGTGCATCAGGCTGACTGGCTAGGATGTAGCCGTCTGCCATATCCCCATCCGCATATTCACCCACCTTCTTGTTAGTTATCTTATCCCAGAGATAGGTCGATACCTTTTGATCCGGGAAGTAATCGGCCACCGCCTGCATGGATTGAGCTATATCTTCGGCGTTGTTTCTATCATAACTCAGGCTGCCCCCATTTCCCGTCGAACCATACTGGCCCTGGCCATTGTCGGCGATGATCACCTCGCCGGCAAAGCCCTGAGGATGATTGAGGATTGCCCTGACGAGGAGCTTAACGAGATCGGAATTGGTGCCGCCTCTCTCATTCCACTGGCTGTTAACCTTGATTATTACTACATCATCCTTCTCGATGATGCCAAAAGAGGCGTTTTGGGCATAGAATGGCAGGCCGTGACTGTTCATCGCTTCTATCAGTCTCTCCATAGCATCATCATTTCCCTTGGTGCCGGTCACTGCATATATCTCGGACGGCTCTGGAAATTGCGAGCGCATCTGGGTGAGGTTGATCACGATAGTACCTCCTCTGCCGACCCCAGCCGTATCATCTCCCGTCGCACCGCTCAAGATCATCAAGTTGGTTGACCCAAAAAGAACAGAAAAGGAGACGAACAGAAGCAGCAGAAATCCGGCTAAGGCCATGCGCCTCCTTCCGACCAATTTCCCAGGTGATGAAACCGTCATGATGAAAGGCAGAACGTAAGCCGCAATCCACAGGCTCCCGCTAGCAGCCGAGGCTTGCTGGCAGGGGTAGCTCATGCGGGTGGGCTTGCTGCCTGTACGAAAGATGAACCAGAGAATGCTGGCCAGGCCAAAGAGAAAGAAGCTGTGCTGGGCTTTGTGAATTAATTTCGTTATAGGATTCATGGGGAGATCAAGAATGATATTAGGGTGTCATTCATTAATATCCCTTTGCAATTCATGGTGAGAGCTTTTTTCCGCATTTCTATACGGGAGTTCACTCACCTTTAACCAGGAGCACAGGGATTGAGGACTGCAATACCACTTTCTCGGCAACACTGCCCAAGAGGATTTTTTCCATGCCCGTGTGGCCCATGCTGCCCATGACGAGAAGATCAATTCCCCGCTCATGGGAGATTTTGAGAAGTTCCTCACTGGGGCTGCCTTGGGCCAGGATCTTCTGGTAGGGGACTTTCATAATAGAAGTCTGATCTTCGACGAACTGCGTTGCCTGCTGTCCTTCTTCATGCATGAGCTGCAGAATTTTCTCTTTTAGCCCCGGTAAGGTCGCAAACCCCGGCAGGTGAGAGAGGCGCAGGGTCTCCATGACATAAACTGCGGTGACGCTGCCGTTTGCGCGGCGGGCGATGTCTATGCCTATCATTGCAGCCTTCTTGCTGGTATCCGATCCATCGGTGGCAATCATAATCTTCTTGATCATAGTATCTCTAATTTCGTTGAATTGCCTGATTCTTTTACCTTTCCAGAGAGATGGTGACTTCCTCCCATGCCCCTGAAGGGGCAGGGCTTCCTACGTCATCGATCTAACTTGCTTTTGGTGATTTGCACAAAGTAGGGGTCGGATCTTGATAGGCTCTTCCCCTCAGTCCGAGGGTGCGAATGTTCAAGCTGGCATTGATGTCTCGATCCATCTCTAGCCCACAGTTAGGGCAAAGATGGGTTCGGTCTGCCAGTGTCTTAGGGACCATTATACCACACTGGGAGCATTTCTGAGATGTGTATCTCGCGTCTACCAGTTCAACCATTTTGCCAGCCTTTGCAGCTTTGCTTTGAG
>JAQTXY010000374.1 GCA_028688535.1 Methanothrix sp.
GGGCGAACTCGTAGCCGGCCACTACCACGTCCATCACCAGGGTCTCGAACATATTGCGAACATGGTGAGCACGTGATCCTCCCACCAGGATCATGACCCTCTTTCCGGCCAGCCTCTTTCGGTACATATCGATTACCGGCTGGATGCGGGCCATCTCCTCGGCGATAACTGCCTCGGTCCTTTTGGTCAGATCCGGGTTGTCGAAGAAGGCGGCCATGTCTCGCAGGGTCTTGATGGTGTCTTCTACCCCCAGGTAGTTGACCTTCAGCCAGGGAACGCCGTACTTCTCTTCCATCATGCGGTTGGTGTAGTTGATGGAGCGGTGGCAAAGCAGGATGTTGAGCTTGGCTCGGTGGGCTTTAGCGATATCGTGGAAGGAGGCGTCTCCGGTGAAGGGGCTGACTACTCTGTATCCCACCTTCTCCAGCAGATCCTTGACCACCCAGTAGTCTCCGCCGATGTTGTATTCGCCGAAGACGTTGACGTCGTAGGGCCCAGGCTCTTCCAATTCTTCCGTGCCCACCAGGTGCTCCATCAGGGCATTGGAGGCGATGTGGTGACCTGCTGATTGGCTGACGCCGCGGTAACCTTCGCATCGAACTGGAATGACCTTGATTCTCAGGTCAGCTTCTGCCTTCTTGCAGACCGATTCGATATCGTCGCCAATGAGGCCGATGGGACAGGTACAGAAGACGCTGATGCACTCTGGTTTGAAGATGGCATAAGCCTCTCGAATAGCGGCTGCCAGCTTTTTCTCGGCTCCAAAGACAATATCCGTCTCCTTGACGTCTGTGCTCAGGCAATAGCCGGCAAAGCAGTCCCTGCCTTCTTCTTTGCTCATGAGATTTCTTCTGGTGCCCCAGGTGAAGTAAGCGCATCCGATGGGGCCGTGTGTGATATGCAGGATATCCTTGATGGGCCCGAAGACCACGCCTTTGGAGCCGGCATAAGCGCAGCCCCGGTTGGTGAGGATGCCAGGGACGGTGCGACTGTTGGCATCGATCTTCTGCTCGACCTCGCAGGAATCTTTGACCACCACGTGTTTGCTTCTCACCTCAATCGTCTTCTTGGGAAAGCTTTTTTGCATTCCCTCCACTACCTGTTTGCTGTGGGCGATGGAAATCGGCTCTTTGGCGCCGGGGATCGAACTATCCACTACGCTCTCCACGGTTTTTTCAACACCGCTCATGATATGGCCTCGCTGCCTCTCTCGCCGGTTCTTATGCGGACGGACTCTTCCACCGGGCAGACGAAGATCCTGCCGTCACCGAAGTTTCCGGTGCGGTTGACCTTGGTGATAACTGCCACCACTGCCGGGACGAATTCGTCTTCCACCATGACCGAGATCATCCTCTTGGGAATGAATTTCATGTTCTTATTCGACGAATCAAGCTGGGACGGATGGGGGATTTGCAGACCTTTCTGTTTTCCCCGACCGCTGGCTTTGTAGACGGTAATGGATGGGATGCCAATGACTTCCAGGGCGTCTTTGGTGCACTCCATCTTGTTCATCTGGATGACGGCCAGGACTTCTTTCATTCTATAGCCCTCGCTGGCCGGTCCGGATGGTGTAGGCCTCCTCAACGGCAGTCACGAAGATCTTGCCGTCGCCAATATTTCCCGTGCGCGCAGCGCCCTCGATGATCTTGACAACCTTTTCCAGGTCATCATCGCCAACCACCAGCATGAGCATGGTCTTTGGCAAATTGTCATAGACCACGTTGCCCACCTTGATGCCCTTCTGCTTGCCTCTGCCGAAGACCTCGACTCTGGTTAAAGCGGTAAAGCCGCCGGCTTCCAGGCTGTCGGCAACTTTGTCCACAGCCTCAGGCCGGATGACGGCTCGAACCATCTTCATTCTACAACACCCCATTCCATCATGACAGCCTCCAACTCCTCATACTCCATTGGTTTGGGAATCACGAACATCTCATTCTCGTCCACTGCCTTGGCCAGGGCCAGGTAGGCTTTGGCCTGATTGGAGTCCGGAGCGAATTGGATGACAGTCTGTTTGTGGATCTCAGATTGATGGACCACGTTGTCTCTGGGAATGAACTGGATCATTTGACTGCCCAGCTTCTGGGCGAAGTGAGAGACCAGCTCCTTTTCCCGGTCCACATTTCTGGAGTTGCAGATGATGCCGCCCAGGCGCGTTCCGCCTGACTCGGCGAACTTTTGGATGCCCTTGCATATGTTGTTGGCAGCGTAAAGGGCCATCATCTCGCCGGAGGCCACGATGTAGATCTCCTGCGCTTTTCCTTCTCGAATAGGCATGGCAAATCCTCCGCAGACCACGTCGCCCAGGACGTCGTAGAATACGTAGTCCAGGTCGTCGGTATAGGCTCCCAGGTTCTCCAAAAGCCCAATGGAGGTGATGATGCCTCTGCCTGCGCAGCCCACGCCAGGTTCAGGGCCGCCGGATTCCACGCATTTGATGCCGCCAAAGCCGATCTTCAGGACGTCTTCTAATTGCACCTCACCCTCTTTTCGCAGCGTGTCCAGGACGGAGGGTTGCTTCTTGCCGTTCATCAGAAATTTCACAGAATCTGCTTTGGGATCGCAGCCGATCTGCATGATCTTCTTGCCCATAGTGGACAGAGCTGCTGTTAGATTCTGGGTAGTGGTCGACTTGCCAATGCCGCCTTTGCCGTAGATGGCTACTTGCCTCATATTGCACCTTGATTTTATTTAATGTTTCGTATTTATATCTGGGGAGCCGCTATTATTAGCACGACCTCCGCCGCCATGCTGGAAGAGTTGGGAGAGAGGCCCAACTCTTTGGAATCTAGCCCATGAAAGGAGTGTATGTCCGTGTCTGTGGTAGTCTTCGCCTGCCTCACCTCCAAGATTGCGGTGAGAGCGAGGATATAAGGAATTATTTGAGAAGATGGCGGCGGATGTCGGAACTTTGCGGAGGGATTGTGAAAAGGTATGAGAAGGGATTAACGAGAGCTAACTAAAGTTAAGCTTAATTCGTGAAAGGATGCATTTTGATTAGGCACGAAATCCGA
>JAQTXY010000375.1 GCA_028688535.1 Methanothrix sp.
AGCTGATTGACCAATCCATGAGGCGGATGGATGCCTCCAGAAGAGCGAGGGCGGATCCTAACTTGGGTAGGGTGACACATGAGAATCGCAGTGGTACTGGGAACGAGGCCGGAAATAATTAAGATGGCACCGGTGATCCGGGAGTGCTGGCGACGGGGCTTGGGCCACTTCGTGCTGCATACCGGGCAGCACTACTCCTACGAGATGGATCGGGTATTCTTTGAGCCGCTGGAGCTACCTGCGGCAGAGTACAATTTGGATGCAGGTTCCGGAACGCATGCCGATCAGACGGGCCGGATCATGACGGGTATCGAGAAGGTGCTGATGAAGACGCCGAGGGATAATTGAGCAATGGAAGATTATTGCTCGAAAAACGATGATTTCCCCAAAAAGGCACAAAGCCACAAAGAACGCTAAAAACATGAGTATTTATACAAAGAGTGTTGGATTTCTATATGATGAAGCTCACTGCATTTGTATCCGGCAAAGTCCAGGAGGTCGGCTATCGGGCCAGGATAGTCGATATAGCCAATGCATTTGGCCTCAAGGGCATGGTCGAGAATCAAAAAGATGGCCGGGTGAAGATAATAGCAGAGGGCGAGGATGAAAAGCTCAAATGGTTTGAGAGTGCCATAGATATAAAGAATACCTTGATCTATGTCTCGTCTATAGAAAAGGTATATTCTCCTGCATGCAATGAGTTCGATAATTTCGGCAAGCTGGTGCTTAAAGGCGAGACCGACACCAGGCTGGACACGGCTGCAGCCTATCTTAAAGAGCTCGTTTCTGTGGTCAAGAATATGAATGATAACCTGGGCGGCAAGATGGACCAAATGCTCGGCAAGCAAGACGAACTTCTGGATGAAGTCAGGGATATAAACGGGAAGTTCGACAGGGTGCTGGAAAATGATATCGTCGAATTGAAGAACGATATGGCCGAGGTAAAAGCTGCTCTGAGAGAAAAAGGAATAATCTAATACGATTTTTACCACAAAGATTTGCTCCTTATTAATAGTCGTCTCCGTCGTTCGTCTTCTGTGCGCTCTGTGGTTGGGTTTCGTAAACCACTGGTTATAATAAGCACGCTCTAATCCGGCTCGAGATCATCACGGTGCGATCGCACCATGCCTGAGGAACTCAACTGGGCGGTGGCGGATCTCCTTTCCTCTGGTGCTCCCCGAGCACCCGCGCACGCGGAAGGAATGGCAGCGGAATTTGGTTTAAGTTTGACGGCATCGGGGTCATTGAGCCATCGGGATTCCTGAAGTTTCTGCAACTGGAGTCCTATGCCATTGACTAACAAGCCCAGTCTAACAGAAAGTTCATCCAGCATGCATACACTGAATTCTTCTGAGACGAGCGAGGCCAAGTGGGAGACAAAAAGGTTTTTAAATCACAACCCAAATTGAGAAATTACGTAGGAAAACCGTTACCTTTTGAAGGCTATGTCGGTCATCATCTGAATTGAGGCTTTGATAAGAGGGTATGACTGAATAGCATGGGCTTTTGACGCTCCTTTTTGGTGAAATGCATTTACATCGATGACGACGGCATGTCTGCCGGCTCGGAGATACTTCTTCAGGCCAAGGATAACCGGCTGAAGGTCGAAGAGGTGGAGATTCACTGCAGCTACGATGTGGAAAATGCCTCGAAGCAGAACCCGGTGAGCCACGGGGTTAAGGTACTGCTTATTCTGCTGCAGGATATGGAACTGCGAAGGCCGCTGTACTATTTTACTCTGCCGGGGATGATATTTGCGGCGGTGGGGATTGGCATAGGTCTGGAGCTGCTCAGGGTCTTCTATCATGGCGGGCAATTGAGCTACGGTCTGACCATGCTGATGATACTGACGACTCTGGTAGGATCTTTCATGGCTTTTACGGGGATTATTCTGCATGCCATTTCCAAGCTGATTGACCAATCCATGAGGCGGATGGATGCCACAAGGAGGGCAAGGGCGGAGCCTAGCTCGGGTAGGGTGACACATGAGAATCGCAGTGATATTGGGAACAAGGCCGGAGATAATTAAGATGGCTAGAAGAGAATAATGCTAAATCAGAACTCGAAAAGCAATTGATTTCTGAATTCCTACGAGAGGCGTAAACATCATGAGCATATTAGATGGGAAGAAAATTTTAATAACTGGTGGAACAGGTTCATTCGGCAATGCTTTCATAGATTTTGCTCAGGATTATGATACAAAATTTGTTGTCTTCAGCCGGGATGAAAAGAAGCAGCATGATATGTATGTTGAGCGGATGAATGATAATATCGCTTATGTAGTCGGAGATATCCGCGACAAAGGCAATCTATTAAAGTATCTCAAAGATGTTGATTACATTCTGCATGCTGCTGCTCTTAAGCATGTTCCAACCGGAGAGAACTTTCCTGAAGAGGTCATTAAGACAAATATCATCGGCACGCAAAATGTCATAGAAGCTGCGGAAGAATCCGGCGTCGAAAAGATCGTGAATCTCAGCACAGATAAGGCAGTATATCCCATAAATGCTTATGGGATGAGCAAAGCATTGGCTGAGAAGCTGATCAGCGCTCACAATGGCAATACTACATGCATGAGCTTGAGATATGGAAATGTCTTGGGTTCAAGAGGATCTGTTATTCCTTTGTTCTTAAGCCAAATTAATAATAATAAGCCAATGACTATAACAAATTATGATATGACCCGTTTTTTATTACCATTAACTAATGCCGTTTCCCTGGCGCTTAAATGCCTTGAAGTAGGGAATAAGGGCGATCTTTTTGTTATCAAGCCGCCAGCTTGCAGCGTGCGCACGCTCGTGGATGCATTTGAGCTGCATTTCCATAAGCAATTGGAGCAGAAACATATTGGGGTCAGACCGGGCGAAAAGATGGATGAGACGCTGTTGACAACAGAAGAGATAAGCCGATCCTCAACTATAAAGCAGAATGGAATTATTTATGCCAGGATATCCCGACTGGAAGCGAACATCGGCGACTATTTCTATAAGGGCGATGACTTCAAGCCA
>JAQTXY010000021.1 GCA_028688535.1 Methanothrix sp.
AGGCCATCCATGAAAGAACATCAAAAAGAAGAGAGCGATCGATGGTTAGATCGCTTGAGAAGGCCGGTTATTCAGTTACAAGGGCGGCGACTGCATAGGTAAATATGAATCATTTTCATATCAAATAAGCTGCATATCTTTCCCGTCCCTCACTGTGAATATCTCACCCTGGATGTGATGGCTTTCGCTCCCGCGTCCGCTGGCAGCTGGTGCTTTCCTGTCGCAGTCGCTGAACTGGAGAACAGCCCAGATGAAAGAAGGATCGCTTATTCCCTCTGGAAAGTCCTCTGCGTCGAATCAGATCTGAGAATCGTCTTCTGCTACCGCCATAGCTTCGCCGATGCTCCGGCACTGGTCAGCTACCTTGGTCGTGTTGTAGCAAAGGCATTGCCAGTTGCAGATCACATGAACCTCAAGGGCGAGACCTGCTGAGAATGACTCCTTGTGGCGAGATAGCCTTCCAATTGAGCGGTGGGCAAAGTTTTGCCCCAGTCGAGGAGAATGATAAACTTAAGACCGCGCCCGGCGGCGATGTGATCCGCAGTTTTCTGCCTAGAGATCGATCTCATCTCTTTATGCCCATTCTTTGCCCTCCTCAGTCCGCTTTCTTCCCACAAAGTTTTTTCCCGATGATATCCCGCAGCGGCTGGATCTGGCCTCGTTTGGCGCTCATGGGTGCAACCCTGTCCGTCCACTGCGTCCAGGGGGGCATCATGCCCAGCCTCTCGCAGATAAGATCCAGTGCTCCATCCACGTCAACTTTGGCTATGCGATCCATCTTGTTTGCCGCCAGGACCACATCCAGCCCCATATCGGTAAGAAATTCCCAGAGCTCGACCTCAAAAGGCACCTCTCCCCGTCCTTCCCAGCGATCGGCGATATCCAGGAAAGAGGCCGCATCGATCACCTGTATAGCCAGGAGGATCTCCTCTGCATTCTGCTCGAAATAATGCACAATCAAGTCCTTGGTCTTCTCCTGATCGGCTCGAGTGGCTTTGAGCATGAAACCGTACCCCGGCATATCCACATAATAGATATCCCCTACCTTTGCCTTGAAGGGGTACTGAGTGATTCCGGGGCGTTTTCCGATCCGGACCTTTTTTCCCGTGAGCTCCCAAAAGAGAGTGGATTTGCCGACGTTGGACCTGCCGATGAGGACGATCTCCCTGGACATAATAATCATAGGGAAGGGCAAGATTGAAAAGGATGCCTATGCAAAGTTGGTAGCATAAATGACTGAGATGATTAGGCTGAATAGAGATCCAAAATATGTCGCTTTGCAGCTCCTCATAGCTACCTCTATGCCTGACGGGCAGATTTTCAGGGAGCTGGACGCGCCCTGCTACACCACAGTTGATTACTATCGCATGGCCTGCCACATGATATTTGCGTGCCAGAGGTGCGGAAACTGCTGCACTACGGGCGATCCGATAAGGCTGCGGCCGGAGGATGCAGCTCTCCTGGCCAGAGGTCTCAAGATTCCTCTAAATAAGGCCATTAAGAAGTACACAATCAAGGACCCGCAAAAAGCGGGAGTTTTGAACTTCAAGCATATCTTGCCCTGTAAATTCTATGACCCGTCAGCGAAAGGCTGCAAGATTTATGAAGTCCGGCCCTGGTCCTGTCGCATCTTTCCCTTCCTGGGAATTTATGGATCTGAGGATAGAGTAGTGGTTAATGAATTATGTCCCGCATCGGTCCAGACCATGAAGATCCTGACAGAAGCGATCGAGGCTGCCAGGGCAGATGTAAATGTGTCTTATGTTGCTGATCCTGCAAAAGTAAGAAGTGCCAAGCTGTTTCTAAGAGATGCATTAAATTTAATTTAATTTTGTTTAACCAATCCATTCATCGTCTTATGACGATATGTTTAAATACGAATAAGACCTTACAAAGCTTCTATCATGACCGCAACATCCGTCTCAAATCTGCGCGTTAAGATCCTCAATGCCTTGTCAGATCCTATCCGGCTGCAGCTTCTGGAGTATTTATCGGAAGGCGAAAAATGCGTCTGTCAGATAATCCCTGTGTTTCAAAGATCACAATCCACCATTTCCAAGCATCTGAATATCCTTTACGAAGCTGATATATTGGAGCGCAAGGTGGACGGCAAAAGGACAATCTACTGTATAAAAGACAAAAAGGTGTTCGAGATAATTCGCTTGGTAGATTGTCTTGCCTTAACGCAGATATCACAACTTGCTGAGGCGGGAAGAATTTTAGAGAAATCAATGAACGATAACGATGAACAGCAATCGATGGACCAAGTGAGCTGATCGTATGGTTACTTACACAATCATAGCAGCCCTGCAAGCAGGACTCTCAACATTGTTAGAATACTTATCAGCACACGTCTTAACCTGTCTCATACCGGCATTTTTCATTGCCGGAGCCATAGCCGCACTCCTGCATAAAGAGACTGTGCTCAAATACTTCGGAGCAGATGCCCCTAAGTGGCTCTGCTACAGTGTGGCTGCCACTTCAGGCACAATTCTGGCTGTGTGCAGTTGTACCATCCTGCCCATGTTTGCAGGCATCCAAAAGAGAGGCGCCGGAATTGGTCCGGCTACGGCATTTCTCTTCTCAGGGCCAGCCATCAACCTCATGGCTATCATCCTCACGGCGCGGGTCCTGGGTCTTGATTTAGGTATAGCCAGGGCTGTGGCGGCAGTGAGCATGGCTGTCGTCATCGGCCTGATCATGGCTGCCATATTCCAAAAATCGGAAAAGAGATGCGAATCGTCGCCCGCACCAGCTTTCCCGGTCGATTCCAACCTCGAAGTAAAGAATCGTCCCAGCTATACTACAGGCTTATTCATGGCCGTTTTGGTTGCCATATTGCTGGTAGCCACCTCTGGTGTTCTCGAATTGCTGCCTAAAGCCATAATTGTGGGAGCACTGATACTCATTGCTGCTTTTCTTATGAAGAGCTACTACCAGCCTGAAGAGCAGGAGGCATTCTTATCTGAAACGGCGTGGCTGGCCAAGAAGATCTTTCCTCTGCTGGTGGTCGGCACATTCATCACCGGCATAATCGGCTACTTCCTGCCGGTGGAGTGGATTAGAACCATCTTTGGCACGAGCAGCTTCTCTTCCTGCCTCTTGGCCTCGGCAATCGGCTCTCTGCTCTACATGCCTACCTTGCTGGAAGTCCCCATTGTCGGAACGCTCTTTGGCTACAGTACCGGCGTTACCGCCGCGGGCCCAGCATTATCATTGCTGCTGGCAGGGCCCTCTCTGAGTCTGCCCAGCATGATAGTAATCACAAGAGTCATGGGCCTTAAGAAATCCGGTGTCTATATTGTACTGGTAGTTCTAATATCGACACTGGCAGGCATGATCTATGGAGCGATAGTGTAAACTGATTAAATCAAGGTGATAAAATGGTGAAGATTGAAGTCCTGGGAACAGGCTGCGCAAAGTGCAAGAGCCTGCTCAAGAGCGTAGAGAAAGCAGTCGCAGAATCGGGCATCGCAGCAGAGGTAATCAAGGTGGACAGCATCCAAGAGATCATGGACCGGGGAGTGATGATGACACCTGCCCTGTATATCGATGGCAAATCAGTGATGATGGGCAGGACGGCCACGGTGGAAGAGATCAAGAAAATGCTTAGGAGAAACTAGTATGCCATTTATGAAGGAAATGCTGCCTGAGACATCTGAAGCTTTTGATAAGTTGAGAGATACGATTTTCAATGGCGGAGAGATAGATCGGAAATCAAAGGAACTTATTGCTGTTGCTTGCTCAGTTCTCATGCGCTGCCAATTTTGTGTCCATACACATTCACAAAGGGCCATTGCTCAGGGAGCAAGCAAAAAGGAGATTGCTGAGGCGATTTCCATTGCTATGTTCATAGCAGCCGGCACCCAGCTTGGCTGGACAAATGATCTCGGCAAAAGCGCGTATGATCTAATATTCGAAGACAGAAAATCAGAAGAACAAAACGAAGGAAAAGGGTGTAGCTGCGGGCAATAGGTTGTTGAACAATTGAACAAGTATCGACAAGAGGATCCCCTGGGTATGAGGTTTTATTCATGGAAGAGAAGAAGAAATGCATGTGCGGCTGCTCTGATGTGCGCGTTGTGACCTGCTCCGGAGCCTCAAATGTGGGACAGATCGCAAACCAGGCGGCAATAATGCTTGCCAAAGAGAAAGTGGCAGGATTCTTCTGTCTGGCAGGAGTGGGCGGCCATATTCCTGGAATGGTCAAAGCCGCAAAAGAAGCAGGTCTGATGGTAGCTATCGACGGCTGCCCGGTGCAGTGTGCCGCTAAAACTTTGCAGCATGCCGAGATTGAACCGGCCATACAGATAATTGTAACTGAGCTTGGCATTGAGAAGTCTCATGATATTGCCATTGATGAAAAGATCTGCTCTCGAATTGTGGAGAAAGTGAAAGAAGAGCTAGCTGCCTAGAAATGGTGGACGGAATGGATTTGCAGAAAAAACTAATGCCGATTCCCTTAATTTGCGGGATCTTATTGGCGGTCATGGCCCTATCACAGAGTGCATACGCGGGCGCTGAATGTGCTTCCCTGGGTGGTGCTTGCGACGACGGCGGCTGGAGCGGTGCGGCTAAGCTGGATGAGATTGGAGAGCCTACCACCAGCCAAGAACCGATCTCTGCCAAGTGGCCAGCGAAGTCAAGAGAGCTGAGATGGAACATGAGCGCTTCGACTGATGATGCAGGTAATACTGCGTCCAAGAAGCCTGCCCCAGAGTCATCTAGCATCACACGAAGCGATGAAGCAAAAGCCCTAATTGCGCCTTTGGAAGATATCACGGACAGCGATATTCTGCTGGATGTGAGCGAGAACTCCAGCACCCATATACCAGGTTCTGTGGTTATGCCTTATATGCAATTCAGTGTGCAAGCGGGCATCTTGAAGACCGTTCCGGAAATCACCCAGATACTTGGCGACGCAGGAATTTCCAGCAATGATTCCGTCATAATTTATGGAGAATGCCTGCCTTGCGGAGGAGGGCCGTCTGTAGCGACCTATGTCTACTGGATTATGAAGGGGCTTGGTCATGAGAGGGTAAGGGTCCTGGATGGAACGGCTGAAGATTGGGCCGCATCAGGAAAAGCTACCACGAAAGAAGCCCAGATATTACCCGGCAAGACCTATACGCCTGCACTAACGGCAAATTATACTGCTACTTACGAGTTCGTCAAGAACGGACAGGCGCAAATTGTTGACGCCAGAACCGTTCCAGAGTATGGGATGGGCAGCATATTGGAATCAATCAGCATACCCTATGCTAGCGTGCTAAGCGGAAAGAAGATCAAGGGCGAAGACCAGTTGAATAAGGTTTTCATGATGCTGGACAGAGATAAGCCGGTAGTAGTCTTTACCAATACAGGTATGAAGGCCTCTGTTGTTTGGTTCGCTCTCAAAATGATGGGTTATGATGCCAGGCTCTACAATTATCGAGACTGGATGACAAATCAAGATCAAAGGGTCGATGTTGCAGATTAGAGCTGAAATGGGCCTGGAGAAGAAATGACACTAAGACATATTGTTTTTAATTCCGTAGGAAAGGCGATGCTCATTTACGGGATTGTATCCATCCTTTTGTGCGGCCTGGTGATTAGCTCGCCTGCCCTGGCAGAGACGCCAACGGACAGTCTTGCGAAAGTGTTTGTATCACCATTTGATCTCTCGCCGGATGATATTGTGCTGGACATCAGCCCGGATGCGACCCGGTTCATTGAGGGCGCGGTCAATATCAACTATGAGGACTTTATGGGCGAAGGAGGGGAGCTCAAATCTGCTAAGGAGATAGCCACTCTGCTTGGCGAAGCTGGTCTATCCAGCAATGATTCTCTGGTTATCGCGGGCGAGTGTCTTCCCTGCGGGGGTGGGCCATCACCGGCGTTCTTCTCCTACTGGCTGCTCAAATACCTGGGGCATGAAAGAGTGAAGATTCTGGGGGGCCACTTGGATGACTGGGCCTCAGCCGGGCTGAATATCAGCAATCGATCTGCCATAAGACAGAAGACGGAATATGTTCCCCACCTTGCGACCAAGCTTCTCGCCACATATGAATTCGTGGTTAACGGCGGGGCTCAGATCGTTGATGCCAGGCTGGCCAGGGACTATGCCATTGGCTCTGTTCCTGGGGCGGTCAACATTCCTTACGAGAATGTGCTGGTAAATGAGAGCATAAAGCCAGAGGAGGAGCTGCAGAAAGTCTTTGCCAAGCTGGAGAAGGATCGGCCTGTCGTGGTCTACACCAACGTGGGCGTCGAGGCCTCACTGGTCTGGTTCGCCCTGAACCTCTCCGGCTACGATGCCAGGCTCTATACATGGCGGGATTGGCTGGAAAACCAGCCCAAATTCAATTTCGAGCTGATAAAAGTAGAGGCAAATCCCAACCCTGTGAAAACAGGCTCGACTACAACCATAACGGCATCCTTCCAGGAGAAACATATAGCCACTGCCGGTAATTCCTCAGGCGATGATGTCAAGCTCACGATCAAGGGATGCTCTACCTGCGGATTTGAAGGATTCGCTTTAGGCACCTCTGGTGCATCTGGTGCCTCTGGAAACAAATCTGGGACCATCCAACTAAGCTCCTCAGGCAAGACAACGCAGTCCAGCGCCGCCAGCCAGGATAACGCGCTGCGTTGCACTGCCACCATAAACGCTCCCGATGGCTCCGAGGTTGCAAGTACAAGCCTACTGCGCACCTCTGGATACAAATATGTAGGAATCTGGAGTGCCAATGTAGCGCCCGGCATCTACAAGGTGAGCATAGTTGCCACATCTTCCGGGAACGCCGAGACCTTTGTGGATGCTTTAAAGATAGAGGTAACCGGATAGGCTGGAGGGCCTATCATCATACCTCTCATTTTGCATAAATTCCAGATCCCAGGAACCAGGTGTCATCGACCTTCGCCACATAGCTGAGCTTTAATCTCGCAGTCATGTTCCTGGATGGGTCAGGATAGATGTAATAGTTGAAACCATTGCCCATCCTTGCCACATCGATGATTTGCGAGATGAAATCAACGCCATTTGGATCTAAGGTATCGATGCGGCTTGTGCCTATCAGCTCAGGCTGGTAGGGAAGGGCTAGAGTATTTCCTTCGTAATCATAGGCGAAGATATAGCGGCCGTCCCTTGTGAAGTTGCCATCCGGATCATTGAAGACTTCCAGCGCTCTCTGCTTGCCACTCTCTCTGGCAAACTGCCGGGCTTCCTCCACATAGGCTACGAGAGAATCTCTATCTTCCTTGGAAAAGTGCGCGGAAATGTTGGAGAGATACGAGCCGGTGCCGATATATATACTATTATTGATGTCTTTAATATAAATCAGCTTCGGCTCATCTTTGTTCTCATGGACGGGATTAGGGAACACTATATACATGGCCCCTCCACCTCTCCCAGCCAGAGCGATCTCGCGGCCGACCACGTCTACCCCGTTTGTATCCGATAGACCTTTTTGCCCGATCAGTTCCGGCTTGAAGGGATGAGCGATATTCGTTCCGTTGAGGTCGTAAGCGAATATGTAGAGATCTCCACGGACAAACGATCCGGAGCGGTTATTGAACTCCTGTAGAGCCCTCCTTATGCCTAGATCATTTGTATAGGCTACTGCTTCATTCAAGAAGGCCTGGGCTCTATCTTTGTCCTTTGCATTGCCAGCGTCCATCACAGGAATATATTTGGCCAGAATCTTATCGTAATCGCTTACTCCATTCTCGTCCTTATTCATCTTAATGGAATCAATAGCATCCTGGAAGAGCCGAACAGACAAATCCGGTACGCCCCTGTTGAAGGCATAGTAATAGTCGGTCTGTCCAAATTCATATGCTGCCTCAAAATCACTGGAATTTGCGCCGCTTCTTGCAATAAGCCAAATTCCGGCAACATCTCCATAAGCCCAGGCATCGATGCTCCCGTTCTGTAGCATCTCAATAATCGGGCGGGATGTGTTCTCAAGCACCAGGTCTTCCTTCCTCACACCAATATCCTGGAGCATTTGCACGGCACTATCATCATTGATGGCCCCTATCCGGTATTTTTTCAGATCTGCCGGGGCTGTAATGCTGACGTTCCTATCCTTTTTTGCCAATAGCACATTCCTTATCGGCCCGATTGGGCCTGCCCATTTGAAGAGCTGCTCTCTTTGCGGCAAGCGAGCCGTGGAAAACAGAACTGTCCCATTTTCGTCCAGTGTCTCTTGGTAACCTTCCTTCCAGGGCCGAATTTGGATGACGCTTCTGTTCAGGTTTGCATCCATATTCTCCCACACCTTTTCCAGCAAATCTATTGAGATGCCTTGCAGTTTGCCATCCTCTTGATAGTTGTAGGGCGGGAACTGCTCAGTTATATAGGTGAGATCTCTTGCCGAAAAAGCCTCATCAGCTGATGTGCAAGAAATGATTAGCATCAGCATGCTCAGAAAGATAAACAGTTTAATATTATCATTATGATCATCTACTCTAATAAAATTCCCTCCTGGATCAAATATCGCGATTATATGTATATATGAATTTTGCAGACTCTTCAGCCAATTCTCTGGCCTATTGCATCCCGCGGTCTCTTTGGCAGATGATGAATCTCAACACGGACTAGAACTCTCCCAATGTGAATTGATCCTGCAGCCTGATCTCTTTGGATCTGTGCTCTATCAAAAGCATATCCATTAACAGAAAGGCGTTTTTCACCGACTTGGATCGAGCATGATTGTTGAAGTACACCCTTACCTTGGCAGCTTTCAGCTCAGCCTCTTTGATGCGAGGCACCCAGGTCTCCAGTTGATCCTTCTTGTAGAGATAATCATATCTATTCAACCTGTGGTCGTCCTCCTTCTCGCCCCTGTCCTCGCCCTGATACCAGATATCGTAGTTGCGGCCGTGAAAGCGCATATAGGCGTGATCCGCAGTCTGCTCTCTGCCAACATGAACCCCAGGTCCGTCGATCAGAACATTGGCGACATTCCTCTCTCTCAGAGCCTGCAAAGCCGCGGGATCAATCACCTTCCGGTCCATGCATAGCCAGCTTCTGTGCCGAAACTCGACTGCGTAGTTATACTCTCTGTGAGAGAGGGAATCTAGAAGGCCTTTTAGTGCGGCAAGGGCAGAAGCATCATTCTTAAAGTAGGGGGAGAGCTGCAGCAAGACGCCGCCCAAAAGGCCTGCTTCTGCCAGCGGTTTAACGCAATTCTTCTCGAAAGAAGCGGCCCAGAAGACCGCTCGCTCTACATCTCCGTCCACGAGTGCTTTGTGCGTGACAAGCTGAGGCACTTTGACGGAGTACTCGAAGCCCTTCAAATCTTTGGCCTTCTTTATCCAGGACTGGACCTGCTTCTCTCCCGGAGGCCGGTAGAAAGTGCTGTTGATCTCCACCGTCTGGAAGTAGTCTGCATAGTAAGAGAACCATTCGCTCTTCCTTCCTGCTAGGCTCAGCGGGTAGAATTTCCCTACCCAATCATCGTAAGACCAGCCGCTGCATCCCACCAGGATTGTCATTGTTGTCTCTCTAATCCAGATATATGGACCTGCATTTATTACTAACACTTTCGCCCCGCTCCCGGCTCGCCCTCATATCCTCATAGCTCCTGTCTTTAGGCATGGACTGCATGGGTGATTAGCTATGGGGCGAAGTTTCGAGAGTGTGAGAATGGGCGTAAAGGACGTCTCCCTCCGGTGGATGAAGGCCAGCCGGGCTCTCACGAAGGAAGACCAGATTTACGGGCAGATGGTGGCACAGATGGCTAAGAAGCACTCCAGCGAGGCATTCTATGCGCTGGATGATCCGCTGGAGGCGGCGGTGTTCTCGGTACTGGTGGAGATGAAAAAGGAGAGAGCTGAGGAGGATAAGTTAGAATTAGAAAAGGGCAAGCCCGAATAGCTATGCAGATGCACATGCACGTACTGATATGACGACGGTTCTACTTCCCGATTCATTACAATTATAAAGCACCGCCATGGGAAGCTCCAAGATTGAATTTATAAAGACATCTGCTATGTCAACTGGTGTCCATAGCAGATGACTTGGCTTTAGATGCACATTGTGTTGGGATTCTCATCTTATGCATTGGCCTTATAAAGTCCAGACATTTCTAGTAATGTCATAGAGCCGTTGTATCCAAGTTCTCTTGCTTTTGTAAATGCTGCATCCGCTTCAGAATTGCGATGAAGCATCCTTAGCGCCATGCCTTTGTTATACCATGCGTATTCGTCTTCAGGATCTCGCTTGATGGCGGCATCGTAATACTTGATGGCTGCAGCATACTCCCCATCGTAATAGTGATCGTTGCCCTTGCGAACCACAGAACTGTTTTGGGTTTCGTCTATCTCACTTGCTTTATTGTAGCTTCTGATGGCATCATCATACCTGATTAGATCATCGAGAACAATAGCCTTGTTGCCCCAGACACTTGCATCTTGTGGATCGATCTCAATAGCCATGTCATATGCTTTGACGGCCTCGTCGTATTTGCCTAGATAATAAAGAGCATTGCCTTTGTCGTTCCAGGCTTCAGTGAATTGTGGATCAATCTCAATAGCCATGTCGAACGCTTTGATGGCCTCGTCGTACTCGCCCTGGTCATAGAAAGCAACGCCTTTATTTTTTAATATTGATGCCTTATACACCTTGATGGCTTCATTATATCTACCTTGGGCAATGAGATCAGAGATTTTATCGTGATACCAGGAAACAGGTATTATCACCGCTGAATCAATGACGTTTCCGTTCTTGGATAGCTCTACATATACTTTATTTTCATCGATCCCGATAGATTTAATTGCCAACTCATATCCTTCTCTCAGCTTAAGGGGTGTGCCGCTGGTGATTGTCACCGCACTAGATTTGTTGAATATCACAAGAGACGGATCCGAATCGGATGCCTGCCAAATTTGGTCTACAGTGGCCAAATTCTGATCCGATCCACGGAAGGCGTTTTTAAAATGAACCTTGATTATTTCGGTATATTTAGCCCGTCCGATATCTTTCGTGAAAGTGTAAATGTCGTCCACATTCAGAGATGTTATGATGACTGCAGAGTCGACCACCTCTCCATTTTTGGTTAGCTCCACATACACTTTATTCCCATCGATGTCAATAGACTTGATGGCTAACTCATATCCTTCTTCCAGCTTTATAGGTGTGCCAATTGTGATAGTCATCTCATGAGAATCGTTGATAATCACATGAGAGGAATTAGTATCATACAATTGCCAAACTCTATCTAAGGTGGCTAGGTTATGATCCGCTCCGCGAAATGCATTTTTAAAATGAACTTTGATTACTTCTGTATCTTTAGCTCGTCCGATATCTTTCGTGAAAGTATAAGTATCGTCCACTTTCGGGATTGTTATGATGACTGCAGAGTCGACCACTGCTCCATCCTTGGATAGTTCTACATAGACCTTATTTCCATCGATGTCGATAAACTTAATGGCCAACTCATATCCTTCTTCCAGTTTTATAGGTGTGCCAATTGTGATTGTCGTCTCGTTAGAATCGTTGATAATCACATGAGAGGAATTGGCATCAGACAATTGCCAAGCTCTATCTAAGGTGGCTAAATTCTGATCCACTCCACGGAAAGCGTTTTTAAAATGAACCTTGATAGTCTCGACGCCGTCTGAATGATTCAAATCGTTTGTATAAGTATAAGTATCATCTGCGGCATTAGTTGGCATGATCTGTGCTAAATCAATTACCGTTTCGTTCTTGGATAATTCCACACATATTTTATTTCCTCCGATGTCAGTCGACTTGATGGCCAACTCATATCCATCTGCCAGCTTCAGAGGTGTACCGCTAGTAATACTCCTATTAAGAGAACTGTTGAGGATCATCTGAGAATAATTTCTATCCGACACCTGCCAAATCTGATCTACCGTGGCCAAATCCTGATCCGTTCCGCGAAATGAATTTTTAAAATGAACCTTGATCATCTCAACAGGCCCAACAGAATATTGCTCTTTAGAGTAAATATACGTATCACTCACGTCTTGAGGTGGTATGATCATAGCAGAATCGATAACATTTTCGTTTTTGGATAATTCTAGATACATTCTTTTTCCATCGATGTCTATAGATTTTATGGCCAACTCGTATCCTTCTTCCAGCTTAAGGGGTGTGCCGCTGGTGATTGTCACCTCACTAGAATTGTTGACGACCACACGAGACGGATCCGAGTCTGATGCCTGCCAAATCTGATCTACCGTGG
>JAQTXY010000376.1 GCA_028688535.1 Methanothrix sp.
CTGCGGGGACTTTGCAAACACCAGGAGGCGCTGGATGCCTATGCCCAAGCCGAGAGCACTTACGACGAACAGCTCTGGGGTGGAAGAGGGTTCTCTCTGGCTCGACTGAACCGGAGCGATAAAGCTGCTGAGGCTTTTAACAAATCTCTGAGCGCCAGCCAGAAAGTTCTGGACAAGGACAACAAGTCGGCCTACGCCTGGTTCTGGAAGGGAGAAGCCCTTCGTGGCTTGGGCCGCTACCAGGAGTCTCTGGAGTCCTACGATCATGCCCTGGAGATTGGACCGGAGAAGGCAATCTCTGCCAGGAGGGGCAAGGGCTTTGTGCTGAAGTCTCTCAGCCGCGACTCCGAAGCAGATGCCGCCTTTGCAGAGGCCAAAGAGCTGGGGTATCAGGGATGACCTCCGCCAATCTTTTTTAAAGCATTCAACCGAAAGAGACGGCGATGTCTGAAGACTAAACACAAGACAGGAATGGGGGCATCTGGGATTGGCGAATAGCTGTAGATCTTTATCAGCAGCCTTGCTGGCATTCCTCTTTGTCGTAACAACTGCGGCCTCCGAGGACCTTTCCGGTCGCGGGAAGATCAACTACGAGGTTCAGAACGGAATCCCTGACGACCGGCTGGCAGAAGGCAGCGTTGCCTCTCTCATGGAAAAGGATGCCACTCTGCAGGGCAGGGCGAGCCTAGGCGATCGTGGCGACGGCTACGTGATTGGATACTGCATAGAAAACTCATTTCGCGCCGCCATCACCTTTCGCCGCAATCCGGCCATATTCGTCCAGCTGACCGGCGAACACATGAGTGAAGGATTGAGGGGCAGCTTCACCATTTCTAGTGGTGTAGGTTTTTGGCAGGGCAACTTCACAGCCACCCAGATGACCACGGGCGCGAGAGATGTCATCGATCCAGAAGCAGGAGCTAATTTAGTGAGCTTTACACCTCCGGACGTTGATCTCCTTCCTGAGCCCACCATATTCCTGGATCCGGAGGCGAACTGGAGCGCACAGCATGAGGGTGGTGAGAAGGAGATCTTTGTCATAAGATATCAAAGAAATACTATCCTCATGTGCAGGAATGTGCCTATGATTTGGCAGTGGTGGCTATGAAGTCCTGATCGCAACGAGCATCCGAACTGGTAACCAACTTCTCCGGGGGATCTCTATCACAGGACGTCCCTGTCATCCAGCTCACTCGGATTCTGCCATTCCAGCCACCCGCCCCGATAGCCATGATGTGAGCCGGCCTACCAAGCCGCCAATCCGCCCCAAGCTCATGATTCGGGGCTCGACCGACACTGCGCACTGACGACATGCGATTCAAGGAAGAGCGGACGGCACAGGCAGACCGAGCTATACTGCTCCTGATTCGCTTAATTGAGCTTCTATCTTGCGCTTGAAAGCCTCAGCTTGTGATCGTTTTTGGATATACGGCACCGAGAACCGATTTATACAAGTACATCACTTTATGCATATCGAAATTTGTCGGAGTGGATTATGGCAGAGAAAGAGATGAGAAATTTTGCCCTGCGGGACGCCCAGGGAGATGAGATTGGAGTCTTTACAGGAAAATCACCCAGACAGGCCGCTCTAAAGGCAGCCAACCGGGGCTACACTGATATCAAGCTGCGGGAACGCGGTACCAAGAAGGTGCATTTATTTGTAGGAGAGAGGGTGCAGGTGGACAAGCCTAAAGGTGCGCCGGCCTGGATGCCTGACAAGATCTGGAAGCCAATAGTGAAGAAGATCGGCATGGAGAAGCTGGAAGGGCTTTGATGCCGTTCTGAAAATATACCACTTCTTTTTCTCGATCGGATATTTGGGATGCCGGTTGAAGGCACCCTCCAACTCCTCAAGGCCATTATAAAGAGCGGAATGCGACGGGCTAGCCGGACCGCCCGGCCATCTCAATAATCAGCAGTTCTTTGTTGAACATATCTGACCCCTGAGTTTCAAACCCATGTATTAGCAGGTGGTAAATTTCCTTCTGCTACTATTGAGTGTTTTTAGACAGCCAGTGATATAGCTGGATACGAGGTCCCAAAAAAAAGATCCGAGATGCAAGGAGGACAGATCATAGCATCCTCCTTCATCGGATTGCTTCATGATAAAGCAGTTCTTATTATTTGCTATCGTTCAATAGTGGATAGGCAAACACACCATGCTTATTCAGATCGTAATCCAAGTGCAAGAACCTAGTGAGATATTCCTGGTGGATCGCTTTTGGGTCCAGATCTTCGAAGATATCCGGGTGGAGCCATTTTGCGTAGTATGTGACCCCAACGATATATGGCACTTTGATAATATGCGGCGCAATTGCATATATCCTGCTATTTTTAATAGCATCGACGTCATTGAAGCCCGTGCGGTTCTGAATATCGTTTATCGCTTTTTTCATCTCTTCCTGGCTGTCTTCGTTGTATCCGCATGAGACGGCTGTACGTGAGACCTGCTTGATAATGATTTGGGGATTTTGTTCTATCACCCACTCAGGATCTACCTTGCCGCTGGTGAAATCGCTGGCTATGCTAATTCCGCCAGTCATCTCGCACAATTGGGAGCCCTTAGAATCTTTGCCTTCAGCGCTGTAATCGTTATAGCCTTCTACATATACGTGAGGCTTCTCGTTCTCGGGAAGTTTATCCACATTCTCTTTGATGGTATCCATGTAATTATCGATAAATTCGATAAAATCGTCTGCTTCACTGCGATTGTTGATTATATATCCAAGTTTTTTTGTTTGTTCATTCATCACCATCGGATCTGAGAATGTCAGGGCTACAACCTTGATATCTGGCTCAAGCTTGCGTTCGAGATCTAAAGTCTGTGCCTTATTTGATATGACAATGTCAGGTTTTATCTCAAGTATCTTTTCACAATCTGGATCATTCCATGCCCCAACTGATGGTAATTTACTAAGATCTGGGAGAAGTATGTTCACGTCATTTATGATGCTACCTACGCCCACTACTTTGTCTTGTCC
>JAQTXY010000022.1 GCA_028688535.1 Methanothrix sp.
CCAATTGCACAGTTCTTTGAGCTGGAGTGGCTTGGCGAGGCCCTTCCGGTCCAGGGACGAATAATCTGGGTTGCACCAAAAAGTATTGATTTCATAGATGAGGGCCAGGCCAAATTCAGGCTTAAGATATGAAGGGCTGTGCAGAATTAGTATTTGAAAGCGAGCATGCCACTGAAATATTTCAGGCGCTAGCTCCCGAAGTTGATGACGAACTGCACAGGTCCAATGTAATTCTGAGCCTGGAAGATGGTTCTATTCGATTGAGGATCTGGGGCGAGGATACAGTCTCTCTCCGGGCAGCCTTAAATACCTGGATAAGGTTGGTTAACATCGCATTTGAGATGGTGAGTTTATGAGTGGCGAATTGCCTCCGCAGATACAGAATCAATTGGCTCAGCTCCAGCAGCTCCAGCAGCAAGCGCAGGCGATCATGGCTCAGAAGGGCCAGATCGAGGGTCTTATCAGAGAGACCGAGGCGGCGCTCAGGGAACTGGAGAAGAGCGCAGACGACGCAGTTATATACAAGAGCGTCGGGGAACTCCTCTTTAAAGCTGATAAGCTCAAGCTGATCGAAGAGCTGAAAGAGAAGAAGGATATGAACGAGATCCGGAAAAAGAACATGGCCAATCAGGAAGAGCGCATTCAGGGCCGGTTCACTCAGCTTCAAGAGCAGCTTAAAATGGCATTAGGTCAGATACCGCCCAAGGGCGGCTAAAACCATTTGCGGGCCCGTGGCTTAGCCAGGATATAGCACCGGGCTTCTAACCCGGGGGTCGCGGGTTCGAATCCCGCCGGGCCCGCCTTATTATTATCATCATTTTTAGGAGGAACTATGTGCGAACTTACGGTTTACATTTTGAAGGGCAACGCCCGTGAAAAGGCAATGGATGGCGTGGTCAGGCTCATGGCCCATAGCGGCAAGGTTCTCATGGAAGGCATATTCGGCGATTCCATGGAAGTGGAGGGCCGCATCGCTGATGTAGATATTATGTCCCAATCGGCGAATATCGTCGCGAATTAAGCGCCACTAATGCTTTATTAACGGCACATACTCGACACCTGGCCGGCTCCTTCCCGCTTCCATGCGGTACAGGTCCATCAGGGCATAGACCTCTTCCGGCACATCGGTCTGCACGCATTCACCCAGGAGAGATTGGGCCTGCTCAGCCATGAAGGGATGGTCGTGAGTATATTTTCCCGAGACGAACTCCTCGATGATGCCCTCCATCTTCTCGCCGCCGCACTTTCCATCCAGGATCTTCTTCAGCAGATTTCTCATCTGGCTCATGGCCTTTCTCGCCTCCTCAGCGTAGATGAGGGTCTTGTCATCGATCTCATCGATCTTCTTCTTGCCCACGACCGCGATAAGCGATGTTGCCGGGTAGCTGCCCTGCATATCGCCCAGTTGCGGGTCCACTGGGCCCAGGGCCGCGTGAGGATCCATGATTATTTTATCGGCGGCAAAGGCGATGAGAGTTCCGCCGCTCATGGCGTAATGGGGCACAATTACCGTCTTCTTGGCGGGATGAGCCTTCAATGCCATGGCAATTTGCGTGGCAGCCAGAGCGAGGCCACCTGGGGTATGCAAGATGATGTCGATGGGCACATCCTTTTGCGCGGCGCGAATGGCCCTTAAGACTCGCTCGCTGTCATCTATATCGATATAGCGGGCTAACGGGATGCCCAGGAAGCTGATGGTCTCCTGGCGGTGAATAAGCGTTATGACCTGCGTGCCCCGCGTCTTGCCCAGCTTTGCCAGGACGCTCTTTCTGGCCGTCTGCAGATAGTACCTCTGCGCCATGGGAACCAGGAAGAGAAATATGAATAGAAGAAACCAGATGTTGTTGAGCAATGCACTTGTCGTATCTCCGCCTATCTGGGCTTGAAGTAGATCCATCATTTAACATTATGTGCGAATCATATATTTAGGTTATGCGACTGCCAGAAGAAGCTCGCCTTCGGCATCTATATTAACGATAGTGGCTCAATGAAGAAGGTTTAAATGAACATATAGGAGGTTATGGCCTTGAGGATTAGAAATTTTGGTTTAATGGCAATTCTTCTTTTGACTTTCTTAGCATCCGTATCCGTAGCGTCCGCTCAGGACGTCTCATCCGACGATAATAGTAGCGCGACCCAATATGATTCATCCACAGATTCCGCCAGCGTGCAGGGCATCTGGAAGGCCTCCTTAGGAGAAAAGGAGATTATCATAGCCGTGAGCCAATCAGCTCAATCTTTATTCGGCCTGGCCAAGTTCGAGGGCGACAATCCCTGGAATGGTGCGGTAGCTGGGTCCATTTCTGCAAATGAGGTATCCTTATCTCTGGCAGCTCTGGAGACCGAGGCGCTGGCATCCATTTACATAAGCGCTGCCTTGGATGGTGAAACCATGAAGGGATTTTTCGTCCGGTCGGACAGCACCGGAAAAGCAAGTAAGGGAGACTTCACCGCCAACATGATCAGCCCGGATACATCCGGATACACCCCTGTCGAGGTAACTGCCGCTTCTTCGTCGACAGATGAGATGGAGCAAGTGAGCACGGAGCAGAAGACCGAATCGCCCGTTAGCGAAGAGAGCGAGAAGACCGCATCAGCGGAGAGCGAGAGCCGATTCAAGGATGTTACAAAGCTGGCTAAGGGAATCAATCCGGACATATTGCCCAGAATGGCTGCGTTGTAGGTGTTTTTGTTGAAATCCAGATATCACTCACAGCCATTCTTGATTGGCCTGATATTGAGCCTGACACTATTGCTTACCATGCAGGTGCAAGGCTCTATGATTGACGATTTATCAGTCAATTCCGTCTCCGAGGACTGCGGCAAGTGGAAGATTGTCTTCAATTGGTCGGATATGGATGAATACAGGAGCAGCGTCTCGCATGGAGACAGCACCTCCGGAAAAGTTGCCGTCGCGACAGATGCATTGACGCTGGAGTCGGCATCCGATAAATCCAAGATCTTGAAGATCTCGGTCATAATGTACTCCAAGAACGATGCATCTCTGATCAACCAATCCAGCTTGATGGCCCTTGCCAACGGTACCCTAACAAAATCCAAAGTATGCAAAGATATCAGTATAACTGAGAGGGTGATAGATGGACGGTCAGGGATATTTGGCAGCGGCCTTAAGTGTCCGATTAATGAGCCGGTCTACGTTGCAGTTTATCCTGTAGAATATCATCTGGATCGACCGGGCGGCATTCTGGCATCCACGGCTGTGGGATTGATTCTCTCCACCTATGGTCAAGAAATCACAGATCGATTTATTAATTCGGTCGAAGTACTGCAGCTAAAATAAGGACAAAAAGCATTATAGCCTAAGGCCAGAGGCCAAAGGCGATATTTAATCCCATTACTACTACGCCAGCACCAATGCAGGCTCCCAGTACCATCTTAGGATTGAGCTTAATTGCAGTATCATCTGCCTCGAAGTACCTCATGAGGCCTGCTGATGACTGAAGACCGCTGCCTTCATTCTTTTTCTTTGCCATATCTAACTCCTATCTTTCTTCATCATATTAAGTATTGCGGTTTTAAGCGGCGGCAGCCTTTCGCCAGCCGCTCTCATCCTGGAAGGGGTAACTGTCCAGCATACTTCCGCCTTTGATCATCCTTGGCCAATTCTGGCTGGGATTGCCTTTGGCCACATGATCCATCCAGTAATTGCCTCCCGTAACATTGCCCTCGTCCCAGCTATTTCTGCCATCGATATCTTGAGAATGTTCCTTATTGCCCAGGAAGTTGTTGTGGAATATTTTATTTCCTGTGCAATGCATTACCTGCAGGCCAATAGGATTGTTGCTGATGTTATTCTGATACACCTGGTTATCATTGGAGAGGTTTAACCAGATACCTGTGGCTGCATTTGCATCAACTGCATTGTCACGAATGGTGTTCTCATTAGAGGAGAGAAGAGAGATGCCGTTCTGATTATTTCGCGAGGCATTATTTCCAGCGATTTGGTTGCCGTCCGAGGCATATAGAAACATGCCGCTGAATTTATTGGCAAGCAGTCGATTGCCTGATATCTCATTCCCATCGGACTGCACGAGACGCATGCCGAAGCTTGCTGAGATGTTATTCTCCAAGATCCTGTTATTTTTCGAATCGAAGAGGAATACGGCATCGTTGATAATGGCATTATTCCTTACCGTGACGTTTTCGCAGTAGGCTAACGTAAGATGAGCAAGATCTCTATCCTGAATCTGCCCGCCAAGATTTCCAAAGAGATAGACTATGGGGAGGGAATCCACAACATTCGATTCATCAATGGAATTATCAAAGCCCTCCTTGGTCTCAGATTCTGCGTAAAGGCTCCACTCGACATTCTGGAAACGATTGGCAGAAAGCTTATTCTCCGATGATTCCAGTAGGATGATCCCTTTAGAACTATTTGCTATCTGATTGGCGGATAAGGTGTTCTCGTGGGAGGATGAAATCTGTATCGCGGTGTCTGCTATGCCGGTGATCTGGTTTTCGGAAAAATTGTTTTGTCTGCTCTGGCCCATATCAAGGCCAACGGTGCCGTCTTGTATCTTGTTCTGACTAAAGGAATTCTTGCTGGAATTTTCCATTCTAATGCCGTATTCTGTCGCAATAATACTGTTGTTTTTTATCTCAAGCAGATTTGCGTCCTTAATGTATGCTGCATTCGTGCAGCGGAGGATCGCATTATCCGTCAGTTTGTTGTTCTTGCTGCTGACGACGATCAGACCAAAGGTGGCATCGTTGATCTCATTGCCCTGCAATGCAGTTTCGCTGGCGTTCGCGAGATTTATTCCTTGTGTGATATCGGCGGCAGAACCTCTGATGCGGACCCTATTTTGGAGAACATCGTTGCTGCTACTGTTTAAAATCCACATGCCATATCTCTTGCTTTGTATATCATTGCTTTCGATCTGGCAGTTCTGGGCGTGATCAAGCCACATACCCCAATAAGCATCAGATATTTTGTTGCTCAGAATTATATTCTCGCCAGCTTCCCGCACTACAATGGACAGGTTGCAGCCTACGATACTGTTTTCTGAAACAGTATTCTTGGTGGAGTTCTCCCAGAGGGCCACCGCTCCCTGGCAGTCCATCATTGCGTTTTCGGCAATTAGATTCTCATGCGAACCGCGTACCAGTATAGCAGGATTGCAGTTTTTAAATACATTTTCCTTGATGGTGTTTCGGTCGGATTGAATATATATCCCCGGCCCGGAAAAGTCCTCTATGGTTAGGCCCTGCAGAGAGCAACCCTCTGCGGTTATTGTGATCCCCGTCTCTAGGCCATTTCCTTTGAGGATAATAGGTCCGTTCTCGCCGGTGAGAGGCATTAGGGTTAGGCTCCTGTTCAGGATTACCTCTTCATTATATTCTCCCGGCTTGATATATATGGTATCTCCATTGCTGGCAGCAATAACGGCCTCTTGAATGGTATCATAATTAGCAAAGCCGCTGTCGTCAACGATATATGTTCTTGCTCCATCGATGGGCATGAGCCAGATGAGCAAAGCCATGAAGATGATCATCGGAATTCTGAGCATGAGAAGTAAATTTGCATAGAGCCTCTTATAGTTAATGCAAAATCCGGGTGGAGGAATGTCCCATCATCAACCCCTTTATTTCCAGTGGAAAAATAAACCTCGAATTTTTTCTTCATTAGACTCTGAATACCTTCGAAAAAAATCAAACTGTATGTTTAAGATACTAATGTTATTTTTAAAGTTATATATCGAGAGGTGGTGGTGGCAAGGCAAAACCTTATTTACTCTCTCTTCTAAAGCCGTTAATGGTGATACGATGACAGAAATTATGCCGCATAAACACTGCATGGTCTGCGGCAATGCCGTGCGCCCTGATGAAAACTTTTGCGACGAGCTATGCGAGTCGAAGTTCAAATCGGCTCAAAGAAAGCAGCAGCTCTTATTTCTAGCATTTCTTGCCATAATGGGACTGATTTTGTTTCTGCCGTCGATCCTTAAGATGTATGGGTGAAGGATGCGCCCCATAGCAGCTCTTTTTGCTTTTATTATTCTGAGCGCGTTATCTATCTGTTCAGCTGTCGGCAGCGAATATATCGACATAAAGGAGGTGACCATGCGGCTGGATGGCGACAATGCCACCTTTGAGCTGAACTACACCCTGGATACTTTTACCCGTTTTTATGTCTCGGCCCTAGGATGTAGATATCTGGAGCCCGAACTGATATCATTTCTGGGAGGATACAGAGATGTTATGCTTATAAAGGCGGATACGAACGGCGCGACTCTGCGGGTAGTGGGTGCCGGTAAATATAATAGCGGCTATTATCTATTTGACTCAATGCCCTTTGGTAGCAAGGACAAGCCCCTGACGGAAAGCATTGCCCGGTTTACAGTTGTGTATCCTAGTGGGCGGCTCAGGACGTTTTATAATGTAACTGCCACGCAAAACGTCTTTTCTCAGGCGGCGCAGCCACTGGCAAATCCTGCTCAGGCAAAGAGCCTAAGCTGATAGTTAGCAATTTGCCTATCAATCCAATTGATGGAGACTTCAACTGTCGATCAAACCATTGGCTTGAAGAGAGCCGGTAGCACTGCCATGGCGTAGATTACTGCTCCAACAAGTCCCACTTCTATGGCGTAGAGCCCAATATTGAAGGGGTCCATCATGTTTTCTGCACCAGTCATATCATTGCCTCATTTATCTATTACTGTTTAGGCGACTCAAGTATTAAAAGAAATCGCGAGCTATATAAATACCAACCACTCAGGGCTCTGCAGGATTGAATATCTTTAATATCTCACAGGTTCATTATTTCGTAATAGGTGAGAAAAAATGAGCATGAAATTTGCGGCTTTATTGCTATTGCCAGCTCTACTGCTGGTAGCACCAGTTTGCTTAGCGCAATCGGATCAGGACAAAGAGCAGGTCTGGCTCCCACCCAGCTGGGTTTTCGGCAGCGGATACTCCCCCTACGATTATCCCGGCAGTGTGTGGGGTTGGGAAGGGGATGTCTTCTCCTATTACAATTACCAGGGAAAGACCTACCATCCATATCGATATTACTATCCCAGTGGTGTCTGGTACCCGTATTACTATCGATACGGATACTATCCATACACTTACCGCTATTATTGGTACCCTTACACTTATCATAGCGGTTACTGGTGGTCTTGATAACCTCTTCAAGTTAGGGTGATCCGAGCTGGCTCGGATTGCCCCTGATTTTCTCCGAATCTGCTGTAAATTAGGATCAGATAGGGGCGTAGCCGGCTAATTCCATGTAGCCTATGCCAATCTGTTTGCCGCTTAAATCACCTTCACGAACTCGCATTATTCCTTCCCAGTACTTTACCTCACCTGGGGCGACGTTCATTGTCTGTTCATCAAAGTAGGGCTGCAAGGCGAATTTGCCGACGGGAGTCACAAGGCTCCAATCCAATGGATATCTGAAACCAAACAGATCTGATTTCCACCACCTTGTTGCGGTCAAGTTGGCTGCATCTTTCCCATACCACCATTCTACGTTTCCATTGCGATCAATATAGCTCAGGCCACGTTGATTGGGGATGTCGTTTAATGATGGATCTTTGAGATTGTAAAGCATGACAAATCTGCCGTCATCGAGGCGCAGGCTAAACCAATCCCATGCAGGGTAACATTTGGCAAAGCCGCCCCATTGATGGTCAAACCAGGTAGATCCCTGAACATCTATGCTCCGTCCATCTATGGCAATCGTCCCCGTTGTCGTCATCGATGGATGGGAATAATAGTAGGATCTTCCAGCCATAGGCTCCGAACCGAGATCCTGGCAAGCACCCTGATCGCTCAATCCATCCGGCCTGTGGACATAATAGTCTGCATTATCGTTTATAATGGTCAGATTAAGAGAGATGTTATGCCCGTGTCCACCATCGTCGGATACGTTTCCAAATGTCGCGATGTTCCAGGCGTCCAGATCCTGCCAGTAGGTTAGTATTGTTTGGTTATCCTCGTAACGCCAGTATGCGCCAGCATTTGCATCCGTGCCATTGGTGATGTTGGCCTGCTCGGGGAGAGATGCATATCGGTAACGCGGATGCTGGCTATTGCGAATATCACTAATAGCAGCATGATTTACGTAGCCGATCAGCTCAGGCTGCAGGTTTTGCTTAAAGAGCGTGTACTGAAATCCATACAGATCACCGGTCGCAATATCCTCCAATTCGCCAGTCCAGTATAGCCACTCAACAAATAGCTCAATATTGTCCACTATATCCTCTGGCTGGTGCAGGACGTGGTCCTCAGGAAATTCGAATACATCTCCGGCACTACCTGAATTATTAGTATTAAGCGATGAGTTCTCATCTGCCGAGACTGCAGGAACCAGGATGGCAATTAGACAACTCACGATAAGAAGCATTAGCCACAAATCAGATTGATTGGTATGCGGTTTCATATTGATGACTCCTTAACTTTGCTCAGGTGATGATTAGTGCTATTCTTAAAGATTTTGTGGGTATTTAATCGTGGCTGCTTAATCATGATCTATTGGAGAAAACATGTTTTGAATTTGTTCTATCTTGCGTGCCTTTTCCTCCTCTCCTTGCGGCACCGGGATCTCAATGTCGAAGGGAGAACGGATACTCAGTCCGACTGATTGGATGAAGGAGAATATCAACACTGCAGGCTTTTTTTCTGTTCTCTCCTGAAATGATGCGCCATTCATTCTCATGAGAAAGGATTGGAAAGGATAGACTGCACCTTCATAGATGATACCATTCTCTGCGATGTACGCTTCTCTGGGAGAAGAGAGAGCATATCTCAGAGCTATTCTCGGGGCAACCCTGGATACAATGAAGAGAAAAACCGTGACCGCCAGAAGAAATATACCGGTAATGAAGCCACCCTCACCGGCAAAGATCATCATAACCAGTGCGAAGAAAACAAGCATTCCTCCAATAACCAAAAACATAGCACGATTTCTTTCCTGATAATCTGCATATTCTCGCTTCGCACTCTGCATAGCCACATCTGGCGAGTATGTCCAATGGGCCAGGAGATGTGTGCTGTTCAGAATGAAGTCCATAACCCTAGCACGATTGAAAAATAATGCCGCTACAGCAATGGCTGAAACGGCAAGGAAGAATGAAACAAATGCAATAGCATAGCCTCCGGAAAAGCCGTCAATATAGTTGAATGCATAGATGCAAACGACTGAAAAAATCGCCGCCAGAAACAGCGATCTGTAGCACCATTTCCACTGAGTATTCTGCATCGTCCTTATCATTTGTGATCGGCGGTATAAAATAATGGCTCTTCGAGAATTACTATTAACGGGTCTTATATATCAAGACTTATGAGATATGATCGTGAGACATAAAGCGATAACCTTTTCATTAGTTATTTTGTTATTAATACTATCTATATATGTTTTATATAATATGAATGCAGACGATGCAAAATTTGATGGGTATGCAGTTGAGCATTTTGAGGATGTAGGTGCCTGGGGTTGGCTGGTTTCTGTAAAAAATGTTACAAATGGACTCCAAGATATGGCAGGAAGAAACATCTCGGTATATATGACCTCTGCAAATCCGGATGAATATCCCCCCGGATTTATTGATCCAGATATAGCGATTGGAGATCATGTTTCCGTCTATGGATCGCTCCAGTCTCAAAAACCAGGAGATTACCACATATTGCTGGTCGGATCAAAAAAATACTACCTCAAGCGCGACCTTTTCTAGAAGCTGATAAGCAAACCTTTTTTGCTCATGAATCTTCTATCAGCACGGTGGAGGTTATCTATGAGACTCTTAATTGGCGTTATGCTTCTCCTTTTAATTATTGGCTTGGCGGAATCAATACAGCAAGGCGCAACTGCAGGGAAAGTGATCTTCCTTGGCAGCTTATCCAAGAATGCTATGAGTCAAGCCAATGTTTCAAACGAGACAAATATCACGAATCAAACTAATATCACAAATCCAGCCAGCAAGACGATTGCCATAAAGAATCCCATGAGCACAATTCCTGTATCGAACAAGGTCAAAGGTGTAACTTTGCCTAACTCCATACAAGCCAATTCAATCGCATATAGATTTACAACTTAATTTATATTTTTAATTTGATACCTTTATTTTTAAATGAATACCCTGCAGCTTGCTAGCACGAGTGCGACGTCGTCATTTCACTGATCAACCAAAGTCTGAGGCATCCATTACCGCATAGATTGATGCAAATTTTCAGGAAAAGGTTAATTACCAAAATTGCAGATGTTATAGCGGATGCATTAAAATGAATGAATCAGCTTACAATGTCTCAATACCTTATTCTCAAGACGGCCTTATGAAGACTATCGAAGGAATCTGGTATCCAACAGAAAATGAGCGAAAGGCAGCCTGGGACATGTATGTAGAGATAGTGACTCGAATTCCTGTGGCTTATGTGAAACCAGAGATGAGCTTGCTGAGGATCTGTCTGTCATCTCTTTACAAGCTATTCGATGTGACAAGGGAGATCCTGCGAAAGTATGGTCCCACGATAGCGCGACCTCGAGCCGAAGGGCAGTTATCCTTTGGATATCTCTCTATTAAAGTTCTAGATCTGATATTAAGGCCGTTCATGATGAAATGGCATCCTCTGCTGGCAGAGTATGAACGGACCAGGAAGGAATCAGATTCCCCTCAGGACCATGAGAAAAAGTGGGCTAGATATGAGGAGTTCAATAAAGCCATGAGCGAAGTTAGCGAAGCAATGATGCATTATGTTAACTTACTTGCTCTGGCATCTGATATGCAGGAGAATCTGCTCATTGACAGGAATAAAAAATTTGATGAAATTAACCCCTGAACTGATCAGTATCAACCCATTCACTCTTTAAGAGCGTCCACCAGTCTACCGCTAATCCCCTTAAAATCCATTCGTAAGGCATCCATCCGTAGCCTCCATCACCCCATTTTTCTCCATGCGAATTTCTAATTAGAAGTGCACCGGTATGCTCTATGTCGCAATTAGCATTCTTAATCTTTCTGTTATCATTGTACCCCACCGCCATAACTATATGACCGCCGGGATTCCTCTCATTTGGACAGGGAAATGGAATATTCCCGCTTGCAGCAGACTGGAAAAATGAGTCATAAACCGGAAATCCAAACATAGACGGAATGCCTGCAGCCAAATAAACCTTGACGGTGTGCAGAAGGTTCTCCCTTGAGATACCTGGTGGGTCCAAACGGAGATATTTTATCGCTTGGTAATTCTGAGCGAACGCGTAACAGAATGCAGGCGGTTCGATATCGAAATCGGGACGTTTGTCAGTGTAAGGCCAGTACTCCTCCGGTGGAACCCCGAAGAGCACTAATGCGCCCATCGTCGATCTTGCTGTTGCGCCCGAATCTCCCTCCCAATGCCCCAGTTTTCTGGCTACTTTATATAAAAAGAGTCTTGATGCATTGATATGTTTGCCAAAGGCCCGGTTCTCAAAGTACTCGACTAAGCCCACGCCTGCATTGGTTTGGCATGATTGAAGCCCGCCTTGATTCTCAACAGGAGAGCACCATTTTCTAAGGTCTACTGATTCTGGTGGCTCTTTCTTAGAAAGATCTAATAAATTTGCTTTCTTTAACATAGGAGCAATTTTTTTTGTTTTGGATGTATAATCGCGAATATCTGGCATATCCGGAATCCACCCAAAGCCAAATTTTTTTTCTTCAGCATAGCCCATTTAAATCTCTCCTAACTGTTTGACTCAAAGTTGGCATATTTGAGTTACTGACTGCATTATTTCATTAGACTGCAAGAGTTCCAAATGAATTGACTGATAGTAGAGCTGCTGTGTGATTAATTAAATGCCAACACATAATTTCTAACTAATTCGTCATTGATATTATATCAAAATTTCTAAGAAGACTGTTTGTAGGGTATATGTATTATATTTTATTTTAATAATTCATAGAGTGCCTTGTTTTAGCATTTCATTTTTTCAGGCAAAAACAAGCTCTTCTCTTGGCCTAAAATCTCATATTTGATAATTACTGGTAAAAAGGTGCGGGGAAAGGGATTCGAACCCTTGAACTCCTGCGAGAATAGATCTTGAGTCTATCACCGTTGGCCTGGCTTGGTTATCCCCGCGCTAGATGGCGATTCTTTGATATTA
>JAQTXY010000377.1 GCA_028688535.1 Methanothrix sp.
CCGGGCTAAGCCCAGTACTTTCGCTATCCGGCCCAGGCGTTCAGGGGTTTCATTTTCCAGCGAAAAGATAGGGCGGGTCGTGGGAGAAGCGGTTAGAGTGGCGACGCACTCCACAGTGGACCTGGATAAGCCGGAACTGGAGATCTTCGTTGAGGCCAGGAAGAATCGGGCCTTCATCTTTTGCAGAGTAATGAAAGGCGTGGGCGGCCTGCCCCTGGGTTCGCAGGGTAAGATGTTGGTGCTCATTTCGGGAGGTATTGACTCGCCCGTGGCTGCTTGGATGATGATGAAGAGGGGCTGTCCGGTCACTCTCCTGCATTTCGACTCACGGCCTTATGCCGATGCCATAGACCAGTCCATGAAATGCGCAAAGGTTCTGGCAGACTGGACGGCCGGGCGAAAGATAGATTTTATCACCATTCCCATCAGCCGGGGAATTGAGAAGATAGCATCTCACTATCCAAGAGCGACCTGCGTTCTCTGCCGGCGTTTGATGTACCGTATTGCCTCCGAGGTCATGCAGATGCAAGGATGTCTGGGAATTGTCACCGGCTATTCCATGGGCCAGGTGGCCTCACAGACAGCAGATAACATTCTGGCTGAGCAGGCGGCGCTTGGAGTTCCTGTATTTCATCCGCTTATCTCTCTGGATAAAACAGAGATCACGGATCTGGCCAGAAAAATCGGCACCTACGGTATAGCCGCAGAGACCAAATCCTGCACTGCCGTGCCGAGCAAGCCCATGACAAGGGCCAACAAGGACGAGATCCTCTTGGCAGAGGAAGAACTGGGGCTTAAGGAAATAGCCAGAGCACTGGTCAATGAGATGACATTAACCAGAATAGGATACCCAGAGGACTGACGCATGATATGCCGAGTGCCTTAGCCAGGATAGTTAGCGCGAGGTGATTTGGCAATGAAGTATTTAGTGATTTTCTTGCTAATCGCTAATGTGTCGACTTCTATTAATTCGAGATGATTTCTGCAGCTTTAAAATAATACACATTTTTTATGGTTTTTGACTCAATTTTATCGCCATTCCTGGACAAATTATGGCGCAAAACATAAATATTTAGAGAAGATAGTATGAACATCAAATACAAATTAATTGTTACTGATTATTTAGGTTTTGGAGGGACATTGATGGCAGAAGACAGGAAGAGTTCTAAAAAGAACGTAAAAGGCACGATGACTGTTCAAGAGGCCGGCAGAAAGGGCGGCATGAAAACTGCTCAAACACATGGAAAGGAATTTTATGAAGAAATTGGTCATAAAGGTGGCCAGAAGGTCAAAGAATTAATTGAGGAAGGAAAGAAAGCCAAGGCGAAGAGTGCAGAGAAGCAATAGCATCTATTTTGCGAGGAATGCAAAGTTATGCATTCGATAGTCGTGATCTTCCTCTGCCTATTTCTCTGCAAGCTTTTACGATTCTACAGCGATGTTGATTAGCCTTAGGATTGCAGCAGTTCTGGCAAGCCTCCCAAAAAGCTAATAAATGATTGGCGGCTGAAACTGCTCCAATAATGATGCTAAGAATTCTACGCTGGATTGCGATAGGGTTAATCTTAGCAGTGCTTTTGTTTTGCGCAGCATATTTCTGGGATATGAACCGGTCCTATGAACGGATCACTGGAAAGAGTACAGTCATACCCTCGCCTTACGGGGATATCGAATTCACCGAAGGAGGATCTGGTCCCGATGTCCTGGTAATCCACGGTAGCGGTGGAGGTTACGATCAGGGAGAACTTCTCGCCAGTGCTGCGGTTGGCGATCAATTCCACTGGATTACTCCGTCTCGCTTTGGATATCTGCGCTCGACCTTCCACGAAGGGGCCACATTTGACGACCAGGCGCGTGCCTATGCTTATTTGCTCGACCAGTTGGGCATCAAGAAGGTGGCGGTCGTTGCACTATCTCATGGCGGTCCATCTGCTTTGCTCTTTGCCGTGCTGTACCCTGAACGGGTATCCTCGCTTACCCTCATCTCCTGCGGTGTTGCGTCTTCAGCTGCAGAAGACCAGGTGCAGGCGAACCAGAAAGGCGATATGCTGACGACAATTTACAGGTATAATCCGCTCTACTGGGCTATGACCAAGCTGTTTCGAAGCCAGTTCCTGGAACTAATGGGTGCCAACGACGCGGTCATTGCCGGTCTTAACCCAGGTCAGCGGGAATTAGTAGACCAGATCGTTGATTACATGAATCCTGTGTCGCTGCGATCCGCCGGTGTTTCTTTCGACAACAAGGCAAAGATGCCCAATGGAAGGATTGCAGCAATCAAAGCTCCGACCTTAATATTCCATGCCACAGACGATACATTGCAGCTCTACCACAATGCACAATTCGCTGCGTCCAACATTCCCGATGCAAAGCTGGTCAGCTTCCAGAAGGGGGGGCATCTTCTCCTGGCAGTCGAGGAGCCGACCATCCAGAGTCAGACGCAAAAGCACATCCTTGACCACATAAGCGAGTAGCTCAGTGTCTGTGATCGATAATCATCCGCATTATATCCTCAGGCATGGCCTTGTGGTTAATGCGCTCAGAGCTGGCGTGCCGGTGCCCATGATTCAGAAGCCGGTAGGGGCATAAGAGGCGACAGATCCAGGCCGCCGTGGCGTTGGCCCATGGTGAATGAGGCGTGTGATCTGGAGTGCATGGATTCGGGCCGGTAAGTGCATGGATTTAAAAGCGGCTCGATTTGCGAGGATGTGCGTATAACCTGCAAATTTTCCTGCCAATTTTCTCTTTTGGCTTGGGTGGTCACAAATTAGGTTCTGGCAAACTTCCCGTTCTGGGACACTATGGAATACTTTATCGACAATTGTCCGTTATCGAATTACCTGCATCAGTGAAATCAAAAAAGCGCTGTAGAATTCGCCGCGCACATCAGACCTTACTACCTCGAAAGCATATTTATAAAATTATGCATCCCACTTATGCTGTCCTGAATGAGTACTATATTTAAGTGCGTGTAACTT
>JAQTXY010000378.1 GCA_028688535.1 Methanothrix sp.
GTAATCCAGAAGACCCGGCTCTCTGAGCAGCGGATACATCTCTCTCTTCTTGGTCAGGCCGAGTTTACGAAGGCTTGAGCTATCCGGTGCATTCGCGTGGCGCAGCTCTCCTGCCTTTGGGCATCGCTCGTTCTTAATCCAACCGTCTTTTGTGAAAAAGTAAGCTCCACCCCTCATCTCTCTGTATGGTTCGTAAAGTGATGAGAAGCTCCTGGCTACATAGTTAGCCATCTTCAGCGTCTTATTGGAGCGATTTATGGTGATATGGCCATAACCTGGCGGCACGAGAACCTTGTCTCCTACTGAGGCGTTAACCGCCACCACATCGCTGAGGTCCTGGTTTTGCAGAAGGTATAGGGCTTCTCCTTCCAAGACCTCGTATAGCTCAGGGTAGGTGACAATGCTGCCGGGTACATTGGGATGATAATGGCCTGCCGTCTTGATGTACTCGCATCCGAGCATATTTGGTGGGATAATAGTGATATCATAGCGCAGGTCATTTTGCAGGAGCTTCTCTTTATCTGCCCGGCTTAAGGAAAGGTCGCGATACATGTAATAGAGCTCGAAGTCCACAGCTCCGGCAAGCCAGTTCTGATCCAGGATAACTTCCTTCATGTCGGTTAGCCGGCGAATATCAGGTGTCAGTATCTTCCCGTTAAACTCCAATTGCATTTTATATGCCACCGATTGATACTGTGTCTTTTCAGGAATAAATATGATCGCATCATTTATCTTATCTTTTAATTCGGTAAATGATCATGCGCATAGCTAGGCCGATTAATTTCCAGGGTGAATTCATTTGTTCAGATGTATCCAGAGCGGCTTGTGCAGCAACTGTCTTTAGCAAGCCACAGGGCTGGTGATGGTGAAGTACTCTGTAAGCACCTTTCTGTAGTCCACAATCACGTCCACCTTCCAGGTTCCCGGCAGGCGAGCGACATCGGTTCCCTTGATCTTCAGGCAACTCCAGACTGGTGCAGCCCACATTCCTGTAAATCCGTCGATGGGCGGTATGGTGCTAAAAGACCGGGCATACGTCCTGCCTTCCGGCCAGTACCATCTCCATTCTACACTGTGTACCTTGGCATCCCGCCAAATTAGCAGCCAAGAAGCGACCTGCTCGTCATCGGTGGTAAATGTATACGTTCGGTAAAGCGGCATGCCGTTTTCGCTGATCTCTTTGGCGATGGTATGTTCGGAAAGCGGAAAGAACATAGGATGGGATGCCTGGCAGGCTCCCCCCATGATCAAAACCGCCAGAACGACTAATGCTAGAACTCTTTCTTTCATTGCTCCTCACCTATAACTCTGTAAGTTTATTGTGACCCCGATAGTATAATAATTTTATGTACCATAAAAGGATGACGATTGAATAGGCCTTTTTTCGCAGTGACAGATCAAATCAACAGAGGCCGTATGCACAGTCCTCTGGCAATTTCTCCCGGAAGATCTATCACACTCGATGCAAAATCAATCACATTTCCGTCACTGGTGGCAATTATGCTGTCGCAGACCTTGAGCTGATGGTCGACATCCCTGGCGCATCTGACCGCGCCCGAAAGAGCTCGCTTCGCCATCATGCTGCGCACCTCTCTGCCCAGCTCCCCGCTGCGGCTGATTTGCTGATCCAATAGCACCTCCACGCGAGAAGGCCTGGCGAGTGCCAACAGATCTAAAATCTCAGAGAATGCGCCAGCGGCAACCTGCAATTCTTTGTTGCATCTGAAAAAGGCTCTTGTGTCGCGCAAAAAGCCGTCATCGCAGAGATATACCGGATACCCGGCTAAGAGGCTGTGAGTGGTGATGGAGGTATTGTATCCGTCCACAAACACCACGCTGCCTCGCAAAGCATGCAGTCGCAGTGCTTTAGCCATTCTGGCCAGCGCCCTATCCGCAGAAACGATGGTTCTTTGCAGAACAAACCTCTGCTCCTCTGGCAGGCGATGATGATCCGCAACATAGCGAATTGCCGAGTCACTGGGATAACCGCGATCAACCAGGTACCTGGCCTCCTGGGCAGCCGCTTTCAGTCTTCCTCCCCTATCCCAGCCGACATTCGCACCTCCTGATAAAGGTCCTTTCCATGGGCGTCTACGGCTACAATCATGGGGCCGAACTCTGTAGCCTCAAAGACCCAGATGGACTCAGCCATGCCCAGCTCCGGCAGGTGCACGTCTAATACCTTCAGCTGCTGGGCAGCAGCGGCGCCGCATCCGCCCGGATATGCCAGGTAGACGGCTCTGTCCCGGAAAGGCTCGGCAGGAACGCCTCCCTTGCCGATTATGGCCCGGACACCCAGGGCCAGGATCTCATTCGTGTAACGGGCCATGCGTCCGCTGGTTGTCGGTCCGGCGGATAGGACTCGTTTGTCCTGGATGAGCGGACCGCAGTGGTAAAGGGCAGCTCCCGCAAGTGATACTGGGCTTCCCTCGCGGCGTATCAGGGCATGAGCTTTGTCGCGGGCGGTGAAGAGCGGACCGCTTAAAAATACCACATCTCCGGCGACCAGCTTTTCCACATCCACATCTGTAAGGGGCGTTTGCAGATGATACTTCGTCATTGGACTATCTCCGTTGCACTGCGGTTGGCCCAGCATTGAAAGTTTATAGCTACCGGCAGGGAAGCTGTATGGCAAAAGGCTGTCTCGATTTTTATGCCAAGAGCTGTGGTATCCCCACCCAGGCCCATGGGGCCGATGCCAAGCGAATTGATTCTCTCCAGGAGCTGGCGTTCCTCCTGGGAGTTGCCGGGCATGTTCAGCAGAGCACGCTTGGCCAGGCGGGCCGCCAGGTCGAAGCTGCCACCCAGGCCAATGCCCAGGAAAAGAGGCGGGCAGGCGTTGGCAGCTCGCTTTGCCACCGTCTTCACAATGAAATCAAATGGATCGTCCGCCGGATTGAGCATACCCACCAGGCTCATGTTCTCAGAGCCTGCCCCCTTGGGAAAAGCAGTGAGAGAGAGACCCCGGCCATCC
>JAQTXY010000379.1 GCA_028688535.1 Methanothrix sp.
AAGAGGGCTGCTTTGCCTGGCCACGGATGACCACTGCCTCATGCCCGGCAAACCTCAGGGCTAAAGAGAGCCTGCCTCCGGCATAAGATTCGCCTAATTCACCGGTAAGGGGAGATTTGAAGGTGGCAACCGTCTTGGTCATCACGGGAAAGATGCCGTTGAGCGGGCCAATGGAGAGGATTACCGGTGCACGGGGCGAGAGAGGATCTGTGCCTGGAGGGCACTCCTCCTGAAGGAGCCGAATTCCCACACCCGTTCCGCCCATCCAATTCTCAAAGAGTTCCTGCTTCTCTTCAATCCATGATTCTTCTTTTGAAAGATCAATGTAGAGAACTTTTCGCAGCATTTTATCCTCCCGAGGCAGGGATCTCCTCTAATTGGAGAACGCCGTGCGGGCAGAAGTCCACGCAGGCCCCACAGTGAATGCATTTGATAAGCCTTTTATCCTTGTTCAGGGTTACCGCGCCCACCAGGCAGGCCTTCTCGCAGCTGCCACAACCGATGCAGCGATCCTTGTGAAAGACTACACTGCCGTTTGGCCTCTTCTCCATGGCGCCCGTGGGGCATGCTTTGGCACAGGGTGGGTCCTGGCAGGCCCGGCAGACGACCAGGCGAAAATCACCCTCTATTCCGCCCTGCGTCTGCACCTTGATGGCGCTGTTTTGCAGGGATACCGTACCGGTACGAATCCGACTGCAAGCGAACATGCAACCCAGGCAGCCGATGCAGCGCTCGGGATGGGCCACTTTGAGGCGGCGACGCGTTTTTGGCTTTGCCGATGCAGCCTCTTCGTTCTCAGCAGGCTTTCGAGCTGGCATGGTCTCTGTTTCATTTGTCTCTTTTGCAGCCTGGTTCTCTGGCATCTTGCGATCCGCTCCTGGCGATAATCACTTTCTTGACTGTATTAGACTCCAAACTATAAAAGCAGCAGGTAAGCTATTGGAAAAAGAGAATGAAATAAAAAACGGAAAGCAGCTACTCCGCCTTCACAAACCTGTCTGCCAGCAATTTCATGACATGGGGGAGCGTGGTGTACTCCATGTCCTCCATTGGCAGTCTTTGCGGCTCGAAGGGGCCGTGCGCTCTCATGTAATCGGTGATCTCCAGGCATCTCTTGCGGGTGAGGTCGAAGGCCACGTCTTTGAATAGATCCACGGGACCCACGAAGTTTCCATAAGCCATCTGCAAGCCAGCAGCTATGACGCGAGGCGGGCCGTCAAACCTGGTGGGGTGCGCGCTCTCAAAGGAGCAGGGCATGAGGGGGCCGTTGTGACTGCCGCGCATCCATCCCGAGACCAAGTGTCCCAGGGCAAAGGGCTCCAGCACCTCGCCCAGGGCGGGCAGGCCGGACTGACAGCGCACCAGGGCCACGGGGTCATCCTTGCCAACGTATGTTCCTGCGGTCTGGTAGAGCTTCTCAGTGCTCACTACTGCCACAGCCTCCTGCTCGGAGATCTTGCTGTTTGGCTTGCAGAAGACTCTCTTGATCACATAGCGGCTCTTGGCACCTATGAGGGCCAGCAGGTCGTACATCTCAGCCGGACAGTCCATGAAGACCTTCTTGTGCTCCATGATATCCCAGACTTCGAAGGTGAAGCCATGATGGCAGGCGGGATCAATCACCAGGCCGGCGGTATTAAAGGGATCGGCGAAGATCTTGAAAATAGGCAGATTGAAGGCTCCCGGCTCGGTCTTGTCCATCATGAAGGCGACGACTGGTTCTGAGGTGCGCTCATTGATCTCCATCTCAGCCACGCCCGGCCCCATGCCGCGAATGTTGCCGGAAAATGCGTCCGCCAAAAGATCCTGCCCAGCACCGTAGAGCTTGAGCTTCTTGGCAACCTCGGTTGCCTCTTCGAAGGTCTCCCAGGCCAGGGCATGCACCTCGCCACTGTCGCAGCCTTTCTTGTGGCTCATGAGAAGCTCCAGGTCATCCCCGCAGGCCATCACCCTAAAGTCTATTAATGCGCCCGACTTCTTGGCCTGTTCAAGCTTCGACTCTGCCGTCTCAATCAATGCTGGATGGACCGAGGAGTGGCCGGGATAGCCACCTACATCGGCTTTTATCAGGCTGATTGTGATCTTCGTCATCTCAAATACCATCTGATGCTCTATTGCTTCAACCTTTCAGCGCCTTGGGCATTTCCAGCGGCACATCAACCGGCTTGATGAATTGACCCAGGACGGGTCGGGTGCCGTTGACATTGAGCTTGTCGAATAAAAAGGCGAACTTCTTTTCCAGCTCGGAGCAGATTTCGTCGCGGACATCAGAGGGCAGGTGCCACAGCTGCATTTTGAATGGTCCGAAGGCCTTTTTGCGAGTTTTGTAGATGAACTGCTCTTGCGTGTCCTTTTCTTTCCGTTCGTTTGACATGTTGGCTTTCAGATAATCATAAATTTTCGCCCGCAGCTCTGCTGGGAAGCCTTTGCTGTCGTAGATTATATTCTGAAATCCAGTAGCCAGATGAATCTCGGCAGTCCCTGTGGCAGGAAAACGGTCAAACGCCTCATCGGGCAGCGTTGAAGCGCCATGCTGAACTGCACCGGACAGGCCGTATTTCGTGCGGGAGGTTTCAGACAGTTTCGCCAGCACGTCAAAATCAATTTTGACTTTGGCAACGCTGCCGTCGGCCAGCGGCACACCGCCGTGTGTCGTCCCGGTCTGCACACTGATCTTGCTGATTCCTTTGAAAGCCTCTCCCCGTTTTTTAAGTTCTTCCAGATAACCGTCCATGAAAACTTGCAATTCATCGACAGTGCTGTTTTTGCCTCCAACCTCGCCGATTTCGCCGCCTACTGAAACAGTTATGCCTTCCGGCTCCTGATCGCGAATCAGAGCAGTTAGCTGCGCAGCAAGCGTAAAGTTGGTTCTTTGCTGATCTTTGACTGTTGGCTTTGAGAGATCAACAAGTGTAGAAGTATCGATGTCGATATTATAAAAGCCGGATGCAATCGCTTCTCGGATCAAA
>JAQTXY010000380.1 GCA_028688535.1 Methanothrix sp.
AAGCTCTCTCATGCCCGGATTATCAATTATGACTCCGCCCTTCTTTAGCAATATCAGCTCCCTCACAGTCGTAATATGCCGGCCTCGACTATCATCTTCCCTGATCTCACCGACTTTTTGCCTTTCAACCCCGTCTAGTGCATTAATTAGGGTGGACTTTCCGACACCGGACGAGCCAAGCAGCACAACGGTCTTGCCATCCTGAAGATATGGTGACAGAGATCCCATTCCGACATTCCCTGTAGCGCTAATTGCATATACCGGCACGTCCGGCGCGATTGCCAACACATCATTTATCCTTGCATCAACATCGCTACATATATCCGATTTATTCAATACAATGACAGGGTCAACGCCGCTCTGCCTTACAATGGCCAGGTACCTCTCCAGCCGTCTCATATTCAAGTCTCTGTTGAGCGAGGTCATGATGAATGCGATATCGACATTCGTGACGATCACCTGCTCGCCAGTCACTCTCCCTGCATCTTTCCTAGAGATCTTGTTTTTTCTCGGCAATATAGCATTTATAGTGCAGGTGCCTGTGTTATCCTCTGAAATTGCCGCCCAGTCTCCGACTGCAGGATACTGGCCATCCTGGCGCAACCTGCCGGAAACCCTGGCACTCACTTCGCCGTTCTTCGTATAAACTTTGCAGCCATTCTTATTTACGCTTGAGATCCTTCCCGGCTCATATCCTTGAACATACTCTCGGAAACTTTCTCCAAAAAATGAGTTCCATCCAAGCTCCCTCAACACTGGATCCAAGTCGTCATCTCCATTCAATCACCCTGCTTTCCTCTAAATGGCTTCATCGAACTCGTTTCTGTACCTAGCAACGCCACACGCACCGACATTTAGACTTTCTCATCTTTAAGGTCTAAGTGGAAAATGTCAAATAACGTGCCTTGACAAGGCAATTCTCACCTGCATCCACAAGACCTCTTCTTCTGCTCCTTCAGGCCCCCGCCAAAACATGGGAAGCTCTCTTCCCCGTCCCAGTATCTGACCCTTCTTCTCCACTTTGCCTTGCTCCTCATAATGCCTCTGCGTATCCTTCAGGATGTCATCGAAGCTAAGCCCCATAAGAGCCTCGCCCATGAGCAGCCGCTCCTCACCGTCCCCTTTCAGGAAGACGCACTCCACCTCTGCCGCCCCCAGAAATTTATGAATCTCCCTGGCCAGCTCATATCCCTGCAAGGAGGGAACCACCAGATCGAAATTGGGAAAATGGCGCTGCAAGATCTCCAGAAGCTCTGTGAAGAGATGAAGATCAATGTCTGCGTATTTGAAGAGCTTGTCCAGCACTATTTGCCTATTTTCCAGGTCAACTTGCAAAGAGATCTCAAATGCCACTTTATCCAGGCCGCACCTCGCCTTCTCCTCCCACCCCAGGCCATTGAAACCCTCCTGTAAGCGGTCGAAGAGGTGGCGCAGCTCCCGGCAGAAACTGACATTTCTCGCCTCGGCTTCAGGGGTGGCTACGGCGGATAGTTCGATGGAAGCGCGAACGGACGGCCATTTGCCTGTGCTTTCATCAGCTAAATCAAGCATAGCAGTTTCAGATCATCTTCTGCATCCAGACCACATCAAAATCCTGGCCCCATTTCCGCCCGATCTTCAGGAAGCGTCCGCACTCTTGAAAGCCGCGCTTCTTGTGAAAGGCAAGGCTAGCCGAGTTGAGAGAGGAGATGCCTGCCAGAATGGATGTGATGCCCTTCTCACTGGCCACTTGGAGAAGTTGCTCTTGCATTGCTTTTCCCATCCCCTTTCCTACATGCTGGGGAGCAATGAAACAGGCGATCTCCGCCGTCCGGGAAAAGACGGGCATAGGGCTATGCGGGCGGAGCAATGCAAAGCCCAGCACATCTCCCTCGCCATCCTTGGCTACCAGAAAAGGGTAGCCTGCGGACATACTCAGAAAGGCATCAAAAAACTGGTGAGGCACTGGATCTTCCGGGTAGGCGGCAAAGCTATTTTCCACGTAGTAATTGAAGATGTCAATTACCGCATCTCCATCCCCTTTAGAGACCTGAGCAATTGTATGGTCCATCTTATCCATCCTGCCGGCATCAATTCCTGGAGGCAACGGATGGATAATTATCCCTGTCAGGGCCGCTTCCAATTATCCTTGGCTGATCGCAGATTTTATCCTGATTGGTATCATTACAGCCCTCCGAGACCTCATCGTAATCACTGTAATGGTTTCCTAGAACCTGAGAACCGCTTATCATCGCCAAGAGGCTTTGCAATCCTGCAGACGGAGCGCTCCCATTCCATCGATTGTTAATACCACTATCGCTTACAGCTATTTCATTGTCCAGCAGGTCGTTGGAAAGGAAGGTGTTGTTTTCACAACCGGATTGGATATAAATGCCATATTTATTCTTATAAATGATATTACCTTGCACGATATTATTACTTGATTGAACCTTTATCCCGGCATTGCCGCAACCGCAACCGCCCGAGCCGGTTATGTTAAAATCCTCAATAGTCGTATCGTTAGCAGTTATGCTGATGACGCTTCCCGAACCACCGGCGTCCACAACAGGAAGACCGCTGCCTGCATCGATGCCCTGCAAGGTGAGAGTCTTATAGACATAGACATTCTCGCGATAAAGTCCACTTTGCACCTCAATGATATCCCCCTGGCTGGAATTGTCAATTGCCTGCTGAATATGCGAATAATCCGCATCCTTCGGCCCAACAGTTATCTTAGAGGCAGCTACAGACCCCAGGACCAGAATCGGGATTAGTATTAATATTAAGCATGCCCTCATAATTTCTCGTAATAGCTTCTATCTATTAGAAGGTTTTCTATATGGCAGAACAAAAAAGAACGACTGAAGAGTTCACCCAAGCCCTTGGCCAGGAAGTGGACTTTGCATTCAGGAATCTGGCCTCCTTGATACAGAAAGATGGAGCGCTCACCGCAAAGGACAAAGCCCTGATAGCTCTGGCCTGCTCCGT
>JAQTXY010000381.1 GCA_028688535.1 Methanothrix sp.
CTCCAGCCAGCTCTTGAGCCTGATGATTCTGATCTCCTCCTGGGATGCCAGCAGATTCAGGCCGTCCGTCAACTCAAACTCGCCCCTTTCTGATAGCGGCGCCGATCGCATTGCTTCAAAGATGTTTTTCTTAAAAATGTAGATGCCGGCATTGGCCAAATTGGAGGGAGGATTGGCACTCTTCTCAACCACTGATTTGAATATATCCCCTTTCGCCAGAAATACTCCGTATCTCCTGGGATCATCGACCTCGATGGCCGAGACGGCAATACTGCTCCGGGCCATCTCCCGCAGGGATGCCTCATCGGGCAGCACATCACCATTCAAGACCAGGAAATGGTCTTCTGCCTTTTCCTGGGCAGCCATGAGGGCGTGGCCGGTGCCCAGCTGCTTATCCTGGTCGGCATAATCTATTTTCACGCCCAGGCGGCTGCCGTCACCAAAGTATGAGCGCACACTCATCCCCTTGTATCCCACCACCAGGACGAAGCGGTCCACACCTGCTCTGGCAGCTCGCTGGATAATGTGCTCCAGCAATGGCTTGCCTGCCACAGGCAGCATTACCTTGGGCTGATTGGCCGTCAAGGGACGCATGCGGCTGCCCTCTCCCGCAGCGAGAATGATCGCTTGCATGGACTATGGTGATGGTGAGGTGGATTAAAAATGCTTTGAGTATGATTCTGTTTGGCGATTGCCCTTCCTATCTTTGAAAGAGGCCGAAAAGAATATGGAGTATATTCGCCCTAACTACGTACATGTTGGATGAGTTTATCCGTTATTCCGCTCTGCAGCGCGATCAAGCTCCTCTGGCTTCTCTCCTGATTTACCTTAAGCGAAAGGGCGGGTACGTACAGCTTAATCAGATTTGGCGGGACAATGGACCTACTGGGGGCGGACCCTTCTGGAACCAGACCACTCTCATGAACAAACTGGATAAGCTGGAGCGCCTGGGAATCATCTCCATGGAGCGTCGAATAATTCCCTCGCCTCGTGATGAAGCCAAGAAGAAGACCAACACCTTCTACCGGATCAGTCCCGAAACGCCCATCTATCCTTACATCTTCGGCATGCTCAAAATCTACCGGGAGGAGCCTGACAAATACTCCTCGGAGCTGGTAGATAAGCCCCTTGATCATCTAAGCGATCTGGCTGGCCGGTGTGCATCCGGCGACCCACAGGTGGGCCGGGAGCTGGATGTGGCCATGGAGTTGCTCGGGGAGGTCTTCTCTGTGAGGGGAGATGAGGTCAGGAGGATGATCAAGGAGAGGATGGCCAGAAGGGGCATGATCAGGGAATCAGGAATACCATTGCCTGTGGATTCTCCACAAGAAATAAAGATAAAGCCGAAAAGAGCCAGGTCCGCTGCAAAGAAATCCTTGAAGCCATCAAGAAAGATGGAACGAACGAAGGCCATATACGAAGAGGATGCAAATTAAAATCTTTTAGCTCCATCCCCTCTTCTTTCGATAAAGCCTGAGCATCTCCTCAACCGTCTCAGGTGTCACAAATCCCGCGGCAGATACTGTCTCATAGAATCTTTTGGGAATGCGGGCGGCTGAGAGGTCGAAGCCCTCTCGCACCTTGAATTTGTACTTCTCCTCAAAGATCCTTTTGCCCAGCTCCTGCAAATCATCCTGGCTCTTGACGATGCCCGCTGCTCCCAAAGAGTCGATAATATTCTCCTCGGTGTAGACTCCGCGGGCAAACAGACAGCCAACCAGGGAGTTGAAGACACCGCGAGAATTGTCCTCTTTGATGATCTCATCGACCATCATCTCTGGGTCCATGTGCTTCTTGATCGCCTTCTGGTCGACGGCGTACCCGGCGTTATCCAGATGAGAGTGGCGCACGCCCACCAGCTGGCCTACGATGGAAGCGGGGCCGGTATGGTAGCCGGAGACCTCGTTTCCTCCTAATGTCATGGCATATTCCATCCCACCGTACTTTTGCGCAACATAGTCTGCGCCCTGGGCTAGGGCGGCATAGAACTCATTGGGGGCCTTGACTATGTTCTCAAGAGCTCTTGTATAGCCGTCCACATTGTTCCATTGTAGCTTGACATCCTGGGTCTCTTTGCTCGTGATCAGTCCCTTTTCCTGGGCTTCGGTGGCCCAGGAGAGAATCACTCCCGCAGACATGACATCCAGTCCCAGCCTCTCACAGACATCAATCAGCTGCAACACGCCCTCGGCTGAGCTGATGCCCAGGTTCGAGCCCAGGGAGTAGATGGGCTCGTAATCATAGGAGACCTTTCTTACCTCGAATTCGTGATGCCTGGAAAAGGCCGTCTTCAGAGAGGCAATATGCACACAGCCGATGGGGCAGCCGGCGCAAGAGAGTCTGCGAATGAGCTGATTATTGGCAAACATCTCACCGCTGATCTTTTCGCCTTCTGGAAAGCTGGAGAGTAGGAAATTTTTGGTGGGCAGACCCTGGAGCCAATTCAAGGTGCTGATGTTTACGGAAGTTCCGATATCATGGTACTTCTCCATGACATCCGTCTGCACTGTAGTCTTATAGAGCCTATTGTAGATCTCTTTGTAGCGTTTGACATCCGGAACATCGATGGTCTCCGTTCCCGAGATCACCATGGCCTTGAGTCTCTTGGAGCCGAAGAGCGCACCTAAACCCAGCCGTCCGAAATGGCGGTAGGTGTCCACTACCACTCCCGCATATCTTACCCTGGCCTCGCCTGCCGGGCCGATGCGAATGATGGACCTGCGGCCTACTCCGCTCTCGCGATCGCGCAGGATGACTCCAGTGGTCTGAGCATCTATGCCCCAGATGGATGTGGCGTCTTTGATCTTTACATCGGAGTCGTTAATGGATATGTAAGAGGGCTGCTTTGCCTGGCCACGGATGACCACTGCCTCATGCCCGGCAAACCTCAGGGCTAAAGAGAGCCTGCCTCCGGCATAAGATTCGCCTAATTCACCGGTAAGGGGAGATTTGAAGGTGGC
>JAQTXY010000382.1 GCA_028688535.1 Methanothrix sp.
CGCATGGCAGTGGGCCGGGAGCGTCCGGGCGGGGCCGTGCGAGCGCGGGCGGAAAGCTGCACGGGGCTGGTGGGCAGGGCCAGGAGCGCGGGATTGTCGTGGATATCACGGTGGCTAGATTTATGTCAGGGGAGATGCGGATCGATATCTGTAGCGACTGTGGGGAGAAGATAATGCTGCCGAAAGCTGATCAGCCAATTCATCTCACTAAACGGCAGGCGGAGGATGTGGAAGCTAATCATCGGGCCGCTGACCAACGCTCTCGGTTTGAGCAAGCTCTCTTTCGCCTGAAGAATTATGTGACGGATCAGAAGATTGCCGTGCCAGAATGTTTCATCAGCTAAGCTTGGGGTGATTCAGTGCATGAGCATTGGGTGGAGCGAAGTTTAGCGACAGATTTGCAGAAAGCAGGCATCACGGTGGTACTGGATCGATGGCACAATCCACCAGGGAGCAGCATTGGTCGTTTTATTGACCGGCTTGAGAAGGTAGATCGCATCATTGCGGTAGGGACTATAGCCTACCGCAAGAAATACGACAATGAAGACTCCGAGAGCGGTACCGTGGTCGCGGCAGAGTGCGCACAAATCAACACACGGATGAGGGGCGTTGAGAAAAGTAAGGCTACGATCATTCCTGTATTGCTGGAGGGCACGGCTGCCAAGTCGTTCCCGCCCTGCTTGAGCGATCAGGTATTCTCTGACTTCCGCAAGCCTGAGGCCTACTTCGATAAAGCGCTGGAGCTTCTACTGAGCCTCTACCAAATCCCGCCACAACATCCGATCGCCACGGAGTTATGCGAGTCGCTGGTGGGCCAAAGAGAACACCAAATATCCTAGGAAAAGTAGGTGCTAAAGTCTAATCCGCCGAACGACAACGAGATTGCATGGGAGAAAAACCATATCATGATAAGGAAGTATCTTGCGCCAGGCGAATTTGCAGGAGCATGTCCCGAATAGATGCTGGTGCAAAAGGCGAGAAAGATAGAAAGGACTTTTCCGAATACTTCGGTGCCCTCAAGGACAGTCCATTGCTGGACATGATTGAGGCGGATGCAAAAAGGATAAGAGAAATGGGAAAGCCAGAAGCTAACTGCCCCTTAGAGATGATAAATGGCCGAATACGGTGAATGGAATCGAAAAGGTGCAACTCTCAGCGACAAAACGGCACGCAAAGAGTACAAGGTAGATCAGGATTTCATCATAAAAGGCATTGAGACCGGCAAACTTGAATGCCGCTATGCCTGTGTTTGGGGAAACCCTTTTATCAAAGTTCTAAGGCGCCAGCTTGAAGAGTATATTGCGGCCGAGCTGGGTGCGGAATACCTTGCGAGAGCAAAGGGCAAACGCGAGCTGCTCAAAATCAAGAAAGAGATGGCGGAATTGGAACAGAAGCTGAGAGGACTCCAGTTCAGAAAGGCTGAGCTGGAGAGAACATTGAATAAATCCTGAGCTGATAGCATGACCACCTTTGACGAGATTTATGATGCATTCCTATTCGTCAGTTCAGATAGCTGCGGGACGAATAGAGCACTCCTCTGCCTGGATAACGGAGAAATATATTACCATTCTGAAGACGGAGTCTTCGATGAGCTGGATGAAGACGAATTCGACTGCGACAACTTCCTCGTGATCCCCCATAAGAATGATCTTGATTTGGGCCATACGCTTGTAGCCGAATTTGTGAAGCAGCATATGCCAAGCGACATTGGCCGCGTCCAGGATATCTTCAGTCGTCGTGGCGCCTACTCCAGGTTCAAAGACCTTCTGGATCACAGGGGACTATTGGAGAAATGGTATGATTTCGAAAAACGCCGTGATGAAGAGGCCCTGCGGGAGTGGTGTCGGGAAAACAAGGTCAAACTAACGCCCGCATAAGCCTTTTATATTAGAAGCGTAGCTTCAATTTGGTTCAATGGATTATTTCGCCCCATAACAACGGTGAGCGGGCGGCGTCGGGCTCTGACCCGGGGCTGATCCAGTGGATTAACTCCCTGGAGGACAAACTTGGCTAAACCAACTACTGGAAAAGAGAAGCCTAAAAAGGGTGATGATAAGCCCAAGAAGGCTGCTGCAGATGAAAATCTCAGGTACATAGTTCGCATTCTAAATACAGACCTTGTCGGAAAGAGGCAGGTTCACATGGCCCTGACGGGCATCAAAGGTGTGGGCCGCAGATGCGCCAAGGTCTTTACCGATAAAGCCGGCGTGGACCCCTACGCCACATTGGGCCTGCTTCCCGATGCCGAGATCGACAAGCTCAAGAAGGTTGTCGAGGAGGACGCCACCAAGATCCTGCCGACCTGGATGGTCAACAGGCGCGGTGATATTGAAACCGGCGCTGATATTCACGTTATGGGCATGGACCTCAACATGACACTGCGCGAAGACTTGGACCTCATGAAGAAGATGAGAAGCTATAAGGGCATCAGGCATGAGAGAGGACTGCGTGTCCGAGGCCAGAGGACCAGATCTACCGGACGCACGGGCGCCATCGTCGGTGTCAGCCGCAAGAAGGAAGGAGCACCAGCCGCAGCACCAGCTGCAACCAAGGAGTAGGTGGTAAACAATGGGATATCCAGGCAAGAGCCGCAAGATGTACGAGCGACCACGCACTCCCTGGCAGGCGGAGCGCATCGCTGGGGAAGTAGAGGTCGTCAAGGCCTTTGGACTTAGAAACAAGAGGGAGCTTTGGAAGGCTCAGGCATTTCTTCGCAAGTACAGGCAGATCAGCAGAAAGATGCTGGCAGCCGTATCTATCGGCCAAGCACCACCTGAGGCAGAAGCTATTCTTGCTCGCTTAAAGAGACTGGGAATGCTTAAAGAGGAAGGAGATCTCGATGCCGTGCTTTCCATGCAGGTCGCCGATGTATTAGAGAGGAGATTGCAAACCCAGGTCTACCGCCAGGGGCTCGCTAATTCTTTGAAGCAGTCTCGGCAGTTCA
>JAQTXY010000383.1 GCA_028688535.1 Methanothrix sp.
CTTCTCCAGGCCGGCGATGGGCATGTTGGTGTAGTGCTCACCCGGATAGCCGGGTCGCTCACCTCCGCCCGAGGCCAACGGCTTGATGGCCCTACCAGAGATAGCGCAAATTCCCAGGCAGAAGTCGCGTGACCACTGTAGCGGCACACAGTCCAGCTTTCTGTCCAGAACCGCCTCGGATAGCTGGAAGAAATCAGTCTCCAGGCGGGGCAGAATGACCTGTGTCTCTGGATCGCCCAGACGCACATTGATCTCCAGCACGGATGGATCGCGATCATCAGAGATCATCAACCCGAAGTAGATCACGCCCACGTATTCATGCCCTGTAGCCTCATGAAAGCCGCGCACTGTGGGCAGGGCAATTTTGTTCATTATCTTCTGCGTCAGCTCCTCGTCCAGCCAGGGGTGAGGCGAGAAACCACCCATGCCGCCTGTATTGGGATTATTATCTAAATTGGGATTGTTGGAGAGCTTATTGAAGAGCCGGACAGCCACTGCTTCGTCTGCAGAAAAAGCCTGCTTGTAGTCCAGAGCCGACTGCAGCGGCACAGCCGTCTTGCCGTCGCTAAGGGCAAAGAACATCAACTCGCGTCCATCCAGCCGCTTTTCAATCTCGATTCTCTCTCCTGCCTGGCCAAAGAGCTTGGGGCTGATCATGATGCGTTCGATTGTTGACAGGGCCTCCTCTTCTGTGCAGCAAACCACGGAGCCCTTTCCAGCAGCTAGACCGTCTGCCTTGATCACCAGGCCCTGGCCGGGATTTTCCGAGCAGAACCAAAGGGCGTACTCCCTGGCAGCAGCCGGATCATCGAAATTTTTGCAGGGCGGCACAGGAACATTCAGGCTTTTAAGAAGATCCTTGGTCCTGCATTTGCTGTTCTCCAGGATGGCAGCTTCCTTCTTGGGCCCCAGGATTCTCTGACCTTCTTCCTGAAATATATTGACAATACCATCTGACAGGTAACCTTCCGGCCCCACAAAGGTCATATCGATCTTTTCTTGTTTTGCAAAAGCCAGCATTTCAAGAATGGTTTTGGGTGGCTTGCCTTGCAATGTTGCCAGGCGGCACTTCTCGATCATCTCGCTGCCAGCATTGCCGGGAGCTACGAACACCGTCTCCACGTCGCCGCTTCGGGCAAAGGCATGGGCTATGGCATTTCCCCTGCCACCCGCGTCCACTACGAAAACTCTTTTGCCGGACATCAAATCCCTTATGAATAGTATAACCCTAGATAAGCATAATTGCCGCCGCAAGAATTGCTGTACTCGAAGGAGATGCGAGCTAAAATAGCCCCCCACTCATCGGATAGCTATATAAAACGCAAGGTTGAGCCAGATTCGTAATATAATGATCTGCAAAAAATGTGCAGGAGATGATAATACAGTGTACTCACAAGAGCAGGTGCTCAAGATTGTTCAGGAGAAAAACGTAGAGTTTCTCCGGCTACAGTTCACGGATATATCAGGAATAGTGAAGAATGTGGCCATTCCCGTCACCCAGATAGGAAAAGCCTTGAAGAGCGGCATATCATTTGACGGCTCCTCCATTGAGGGTTTTGCCAGAATTCAGGAGTCGGATATGGTCCTGCAACCAGACCTCTCTACTTTCAGCATCCTTCCCTGGCGCTCCAAGGACGGATCTAATGAGGCCCGGTTGATATGCGATGTACATTTGCCCAATGGACAACCCTTCGGTGGCGATCCCCGTCGTGTCCTTCGCCAGCAGCTCGAAAAAGCCCAGGAGATGGGCTTTAGTATGAATGTAGGTCCTGAGCTGGAGTTCTTCTTATTTGAAAAGCAGAATGGTGGATCCGCTACCATACCGCACGATTTTGGGGGCTACTTTGACCTCGGTCCCGTGGACCTGGCCGAGGATGTGCGTCGCGAGATCATCCGGGCGCTGACGCAGATGGGCTTTACCATTGAGGCCTCACATCATGAGGTTGCCAAAGGTCAGCATGAGATAGACTTTGTCTATGACGATGCTCTGAGGAACGCAGACAAAGTGGTGACCTTCAAATATGTCACCAAGACTATCGCTATGAGGGAAGGCCTGCGTGCTACTTTCATGCCCAAGCCTATTTATGGTGCAGCCGGCACGGGAATGCATGCCAATATCTCGCTATTTAGGGGTGGAGAGAATGCGTTCTTCGATCCCGAGACAAAAACCGGCATAAGCGATCTGGCCCGGTTCTTCGTTGGAGGCTTGATCGAGCACGCCTGTGCTATAACCGCCATTGCCAATCCGCTTATTAACTCGTATAAGCGACTGGTCTCGGGTTTTGAAGCACCCGTTTATATCACCTGGTCTGGGCCGAATCGCTCCTCACTCATTCGCATTCCTGCAGGTCGGGGTCTATCCACGCGCTTGGAGTTCCGCTCGCCTGATCCTACCTGCAATCCTTATCTGACCTTTGCCGTAATCCTGGCGGCCGGTATGGACGGAATTAAAAGGGGCATCGATCCGGGTGATCCGGTTGATCTGAATGTATATCATCTCAGCCCAGCCGAGCGCAAATCAAGAGGCATCAAGACCCTGCCTGCCAATCTCAAAGAAGCCCTGGACTATCTTGAAGCGGATAGTGTCATTCGTGGGGCTTTGGGCGAGCACGTTTTTGAGAACGTCATGCGCCTGGGCCTGCTGGAGTGGGAGGCTTACAACACCTTCGTCCATCCCTGGGAGATTGAGCGGTATATCAATGCATTTTGAGGGGCACTCACTGCTCCTATCATCTATTTTTTGTTAAATGCATGCGCTGGGGCTCTCAGGCAGACTGCCACTCGAAACGTATTTATATGGCATCAACATTGGGAGAGTCCGGGCCGGTAGCTTAGTCAGGCAGAGCGAAAGGCTCTTAACCTTTAGGTCGGGGGTTCAAATCCCTCTCGGCCCGCTTTAAAACAACCGGGGCTGTGGCCTAGTCAGGTAGGGCGATGG
>JAQTXY010000384.1 GCA_028688535.1 Methanothrix sp.
GTACCATAAGGCATTATCTCCACCAATTCCGAACGCATAAACACTGCCCGCAGTAGATGTGGAATCAAGGTTTGTTATAATGCCTCCCAGGCTCTGCCAATCGGCCCAGTTAACGCCATTCCAATTTCGGTACCATAAGGCATTATCTCCACCAATTCCAAACGCATAAACACTGCCCGCAGTAGATGTGGAATCAAGGTCTGTTATGAAGCCACCCAGGCTCTGCCAAGCACCCCACGCACCTCCAATGAGCTGTTTGATCTGCAGGTCATTACCAGTGCCAATCGCAGATATGGTCAATACTTCGGACACTGTCGCAGTGTTCGACCATCCAGAATATGCCGTCTTCTGGGGGAATCCCACTGCAGGTGCCGGATATATTGTGGTATCGCCCACCACGTTGACAGCTTGCACCCTGTAGTAGTATGCAGTACTTGGAACTATTGTTGTATCGGTGTATGTTACCACATTCGGCCCAACTGTGAATTCAGTTGGCTCCACAGTGAATGCGGCATCCCTTGCTCTTTGAATGAGAAATCCGGTTTCGCTTATGGAATTGTCCACCCAATTTAGAGTAGCAGCAAGGGGGCCTGCTCCGGATAATGTGACGACCAGGTCAGAAGGAGCCCTTGGCGGCACTGCAAAGGCCACAGCATGCATCATATCCATCTCTTCATGGGAGAGAAGATGGCAGTGCATCATGTACTCCCATCCAAAGTTGACGACATGATTGATCACAGTAACCGGCTCACCACTCGGATCCTGGAATCCTAGAGGCCCTCCTTTAAGTTCAGCCCCCGCCGGCATGGTCGGATCTATCAACCGTTCGCTGTTGGGAACTTCGAAAGGCTGCGTGGGCGCTATCGGCCTCAAAGCGATGATGGTGTCTTGCAGCGGGTTAACCCGGAAGGTCTCCTTCCATCCCAACTCATTGAGATCGGGCACACGAAGGGCATTGTCCCAGGCCACCCGGTTGATCAATTGGGCATTGAACAGGTGCACGTGTATGGTATGCGTGTCCACTCCGTTATGGGTAATCTTCCAGATCTGGGTTCCATCACCCAGCGATCCGATCTGAGTTCCATAGACCGAGTCCTTGATTATCTCAACTGGTGGAGAGGCAAAGGGATAGAGAAGGAAGTTCTGATTGCCCGCTCCAGTAAATGGCACCTCAAGACCTAAGAAGCCGCTCATTCGTCCGTAGTCGGTCTCGAAGGCTTCACCCATCTCATCCTGAATGGCCTTCGCCTCGAAGGGGATGGTCACCGTCGAGCCTGCAAGTGTCTGGAATGTCTTGCTGTTCTCAAAGATCCTCACATAAGGATCAGCAGCCAAATCCGTCCTGTCGTAGGCCGAGTTATATTCCGCCTGCGGAACAATGATCTCGTCCTGGGATGCCTCGAAGACGCCCTTCTTATTGTTCGCCGTGTCCTTGGCGAATACCGCCTGCAATTTGGCCAGATCGTAGGATTGCACGGTGGCGGCAGCTACCCGGATCTGCATGATGGTTCGCGTATTGGGACCATAGCCTGCCTGGGTCGTAGGTGCGCCACCGGTATCAGTCTGATCCGGATGGTTGGTGTAGTAGTCGTAGCGCGGATCGATTGCCGGGAAGGGTGCAGGAGCATCGTTGTACAATATGAGCGTCTTTCCGGCATATGCAGAGAAGTCTACTATGACGTCCGCTCTCTCAGCCGGACCCAGCAGAAGTGTTCCCTGGTTTACATTCCCAAAATCAAAGTTCGTCTGATCCATGTTCCAGTTGACCGGCAGATTGGGCAGCACCACCGGTGCCGGCAAGAAGCCTCCTTCCGTTCCTATCTGGATAAATGACGGGCCCGTTTTGGCTGGGTCAGGCACACCCCCGTCCCTTCCGTCTGTCGGCCAGTTCGCCGGCAAGCCTGCACAATTTGATGCAGGAATCATGCCAACCTCGGTCGGAGCAGTGTAGAGTGTAGCAGTTGCAGCAGCGCCGCCTCCGACTGCATCATTGAATGTAACGGTAGGCGCAGTATAGCCGCTGCCCACAGTTAATAGTTCAACGCCGGTAATTACGCCATTCACTACCGTCGCTCTAGCAGTAGCACCTTTGCCGGTAGTATCGGTTATGATGACTGCAGGATCTACGTAGTTGCTGCCCCCGCTCGTAACGGTGATACCGCTGAGGATATTGGTGGCCTCATAAATCTGCAGGTTGAAGAACCGGTCGTCGGCGGCATTAAGAATACGGAACCGATAAGCCTTAGGATCTACCTCCAGGTAAGGATAGGCCATGCCGTTGACCACCGGGGTGTCTACGAAGGACTCCATGGCCATGGAGTTATGGGGCACGCCTGGAATCATTGGCGGCTCATTGGGGCCGGAATAGGGATTTGGTACAGGTCCGTGCGCAATATTCGTTGTGGGCGGCCAGAACCATGGTCCATAATGCCAGCGGCCGAACGCATTCATGCCTCCGATGTCCCAGGGATTTTGGTTGGTCATATAGACATGAGGCATCCAGAGGTCGCCGGTATTGGCATTAAGAATCTTTCCCGTATTAGGATCTCTGGCAGCAGTTCCCCAGTTCCAGGTCGGGTCCTGAGACCAGATGGTATTTTCATCGACAAAGGTCTTATCCTGAATGACCAGGGGAATTCCAGTATCAGGAAGAACTTTAACAGGCGGATTGAGGTTGATTCCGGCAAGGTTGGTTCCGTCTATCATGTCCGTCTCAACCTGGTCGGTTATTAAGTACCCGGCTGCTTCTCCAGCATAGACATTGATCCGAGTGATACCATAGGAATGATCATGGTAAAACATCAGCCTGGCGCTCTGCTGGTTGTTATAGAAGAAGGTCATCGAGCCGTCGCCTGGATCAGGCATGTCCGGAACGTTACGCATGCTGACACCTTTGGGGTAAGATGTGGTCTCTCCAGCAGGAGTTATCCACTGGTG
>JAQTXY010000385.1 GCA_028688535.1 Methanothrix sp.
CGCCCCGCGCGAGGCCGTCATCCACGAAGACCACGTTCTTCTCCACCTGGTCGTACAGCCCCAATTTTTCTATCTCCTCTAAAATAAGGGCAGGCTTGCCACCGCTGATCCCAGCTCTCCCAGTCACACCCAGGGCAGTATTCTTGGTGACGACACCCTCATCAATCCCCACCTGCACCAGCCTACGGGCCACGCGGGCCATAGCAATATCCAGAGTGCCGAAAAGGGTCTTCAAGTTGCGGGATTTATAAATCTCAGCGCCAATCTTGGTGAGCTTGGAGAGATCGCTGCCGTTCACTCCCACATCGCAGCCGATGAGTACCACGTCATTTTGGGCTGCAGCCTGCGGGCAGACGGGCACGAGACCGTATTTTGTGCGGCTTGCCGGAACCTTCTCAATTGTCACCAGCTCATCAATCTGATCGGCGTACTGCTGTGCCTCTTTGCCATAGTCGGGCTTGATTTTGCCATCAAATATGTCCAGTGTGGCTCCGGTCATCTTGTCCACCAGTCCCGTTCCCTGGACGACTGCATCGGGAATGGCTCCCGCCAATCCCAGAAGATTTCCGACGGTGTAAGCATAGGGGAGATCTCCGCTCGTCACCCTTCCGTCCAGTGTAGTGCCAAAGTCCATGGAGAGGCAGGGATTGCGAAAGTCCACATCCGTCCAGCGGCTGCCTTCTTTTATTCCGGCAGTGGCCAGCTCACCCTCCATCTCATTGGCTACGACTTCCACGCCTGTCGATCCTTGTGGCGGAAAACAAGAGGCCACAGCACCCATGAAGATCACCTTCTCGATCATGGTGTAGTTCTTAAAACGTTCCAGGATGTTATGGATGCTCATGGCAGGAGTCATGAGACGGGGCGGAACGCCGGCATCAAGGCAGCCCTTGGCCAGCGCCTGGATGAAGGCTCCGACCTGGTCTGGCGAGTCCAATTCGGCCACCACGCCAGTGGAGCGCACCACGAAGTGCAGATCGGTCTTGATGTCCAGACGTGCCCTCTCGTGACTCTCAATGAGGGTATTTTTTACAAGCTCGGCAATCGACTCTCTGGTAAGAGGCGTGCCGTTGATGGTATGGGCAAATATCTCCTCTCCGGCTTTGGGCCTGCGCACGTCTCTGGTCATCTTCACTGTCTTGTTGACGATGTAGGTCTTGCCGGTGTTCATGTCAGTGGCGGTAAGAACGCATTTGGTGGTGGTATTGCCCACTTCCACCGAGGCCACGATGTAAAATGGTTTGCTGCGAAGATCAAGGTAATTGAAGGGGGGGCTACTGGCAATGCGAGGCGAGGGTTTTGACTTGAAGAGTCGAGCGAAGTTCATGGTGAGAGAAAAAGGAAGAGGTGAGATTAAAGCTTTGGGTGCAACCATATTACCGAAATGCTTTTCAATTTGTTTAACATATTAAAAGAGCATGATGGATGTTGTTCGATCAGAAGGGCATGTTATCGGTTCTAAGGTCTCTGCATGGGAATTAGAACAAATCAAGCAATTAGTTACCTCCGGCATTTACCTGAACACCTCTGACTTTGTGAGGGATGCCATTAGGGACAAGCTAGCTGCCATTAAAACCATAAAATATCGTGATGTGGATTATAAGACCGCCAAAAAGGAAGTTATGGGGTACTTCCAGGAAAGAGGGGAAGCCTATCCTTCGGATATTGAAGAAGACCTGGAACTCGATTATAAATTGATATGCCAGATTGTAGAAGAATTGAAGAGAGAAGGACGTCTGGAGGTTCTTTGATGGAGTGCTACGAGGTTGGAGACTCCATAAACGGCTATAGGATCAGGGCCGAAGCCAGAAAGATCGGCGACCCGCATGTTATAGCAAAAACTGGCAGGCATAAGGCGAAACGCATAATCCTGACTGAGAATGCAGAGGCCATCATCGAACGAAAGCTGGGATGGATACCAGAAAAATAGCGACAGAAAATCATCAAACGTGTCCTTTTTTGAGAGCCAGTCCCTGGTCAGCGCAGAGAGCAACTCTGGTCAATGAGTATTATAGGCCCAAGGAAATATTCTCGGGTATTTTCATTGATATCATTAAGAGCTTTTGCCACTCTGTCTTTTTCCATGCAAACAGAATTACACATAAAATTGAGCCCAAACCATACTAACTCTGCTATAGTCACAAGCTAGCTGGCACAATGACGCCTTACCCCCTCGGTTGTTGCTGGCTTATGCAGTGCACCGTCCCGAGGCCATGCACCATCTCCCGGCAGTTTATGCCCACAACCTTTCGCTCCGGGAAGGCATCCCCAATTATCTTTAGCGCCACACTATCGTTTTTGTGCCCGAAGACCGGCACCATGACCACATCGTTGCCTATGTAGAAGTTGGCGTAACTGGCGGGCAGACGGCGCTGTGCACCTACCTTTCCCGGCATTGGGAGCTTGACCACCTTGAGCGCGCAGCCGTCCTGGTCCGTCTCCCGGCAGAGCAGCTCGTAGTTATGCTTGAGGACTGAGTAGTTCTCATCCTCGGGATCATCCTCGTAAGCGCATAGCACCGTAGTCGGATTTACGAACCTGGCGATGTCGTCCACATGCCCGTCCGTGTCGTCTCCGGCAATGCCTTCTTTCAGCCAGATGACCTTGCTCATACCCAGGTATTCCTTGAGATAACTTTCTATCTTCTCTTTGTTCAATGAAGGATTTCGATTCTTATTGAGCAGGCACTGCTCTGTAGTCAGGACGGTTCCGCAGCCGTTCACATCGATGGAGCCGCCCTCCAGGACTATGCCCGGCAAGAAGTAATCCATCTTAAGGTCTTCGTTGATGAGTCTGCCTATTTTTGTGTCACCCATCAGCTCCTCATATTTCTCGCCCCAGGCATTGAAGACCCAGTTAACAGCAGCTACCCTCTTCCCCGTTTCCTTCTCCCGGTTCACCACAAAGGTGGGGCCGTAGTCGCGAAACCACACGTCA
>JAQTXY010000386.1 GCA_028688535.1 Methanothrix sp.
AGCCTCCGATGCCTATCAAGATCGGGCTTGTTGGATGCGGCGCAATCGGGGCCGAGATTGCAAAAGCAGTAGACTCCGGTGTGTTAGACGCTAATTTAGTTGCGGTATGCGATCATAATCCGGAAACAGCGGCGGCACTGATCAATAGCTTGCAGCATAAGCCGACCCGGGTCAAATTAGAGGTGTTGGTGAGCCTCTCTGATGTGGTAGTAGAGGCGGCCAGCCAAAAGGCCGTCCCGGCCATTGCCAGGGCCACGCTGGTAGCGGGAAAGAAGCTGATGATCATGAGCGTAGGTGCTCTCGCTAACAGTGAGTTCTTCGCCGAGGTCAAGGCCCTGGCCAAGGAGCACGGCTCGCGAGTCTATCTACCTTCCGGGGCGATTTCGGGCCTGGATGGCATCAAGTCCGCCCGCATCGGCAACATTCGCAGCGTGACTCTCACCACCACCAAGAATCCCGTAGGGCTGCAGGGAGCGCCCTACATTCGGGAAAATAAGATCGATCTGGAGGCTCTCAACGGGCCGACGCTGATCTTTGAGGGAAGTGCGCTGGAGGCGGTGAAAGCCTTTCCGGCCAATGTCAATGTGGCTGCGACCCTTTTCCTGGCGTCCGGAGAGGGCGAGGTGCATGTGAAAGTGGTAGCAGATCCCGGCATCCATGTAAACCGGCACGAGATCGTGGTGGAGGGTGATTTCGGGCGGATCACCACCCTGGTGGAGAACGTACCATCGCCCAGAAATCCCAAGACCAGCTATCTGGCGGCGCTCTCTGCCATTGCGACATTGAGGGCCATTGTGGAGCCGGTGAAGATAGGGACGTAAGGGTAGTATTAGCCCATTGAATTTTTCATACGATATCATGCAGCTTGAGCAGTGGATTGTATGGGTATGAGCTTGCTCGCCTGGGGCGAGCAGGACGATGTGCTCCTATAATTTTTAAAAATAGCTCCAAATTGAGGCAGCGAAGAAAAGAGATTCAGTACCATAACATAAATAAGTTTATCAATCAGTTTAAGGGTGGTGTAGGGATTTGTCATGAGTATCAATTCAAAGCCATCGGGATCGAAATGGTCAAGAGTCTGGCTCTACTTCGCCATAGCTTTTAGCATAACCTGGATCATCGAGATCGGATTGGCGTTGTACGGGATCAGTATGCAAACTGCTTCTGGATCCGTAATGCTATCTATTTCGGTACTTGGTCCTGCGACCGCTGCAATTACTCTTACCTATTTCATGGAGGACAAGGAGGGAATACGTGATTACTGGAAGCGCATAACCGATACAAAGAGGATCAGTCTCAGATGGTACTTGATCATCTTTCTCCTTCCCGCCGTTCTATTTGGCCTCAGTGCACTGCTTGATATTCTAATGGGCGGAAAGGGGTTGAATTTCGGGGCGCAGATAATGCAATTTTCTGCCAACCCGTTTTATCTGATCATAATTGCCGTCCTTGCGCCCACCTTTGAAGAATTTGGCTGGCGCGGTTATGCTCTAGACAAGCTGCAGATGAGATGGAGCGCTCTTGCCTCAAGCCTTATTCTGGGAGTTCTTTGGGCTCTGTGGCACCTGCCGATCTTTTTAATCCCGGGCACATACCAGTACAGCTTGGGGGTAGGATCGCTGGCATTCTGGACGTACATGATTAGCGTCATTCCATTGACTTTCTTGTTCACATGGATCTTCAACAACACCTACAGAAGCACATTGTCGGCGATATTATTTCATATCACCATCGATATTACAGCTGAAGCCTTCTCCGTAACCGAGAGGGCCTATACCTATTTCATCCTGCTGATGATTCTGGCATCTATCGCCATTGTGATGAAATGGGGTGCAAAGACAATGAAGCTCATTGATGAGGATGATATTAATCAATCTCATCCTCATTAATTTGAATTCCTATCAATAATATTAACTAACGAAGGTGCTAAAAAACTTATTGTATCCGGGATATTTCATCGCGTCTCTGCCGTCGCCCCTGGATTGCTTTTTTACAGATCCGTGCTTGAGGTAGACGATCATCGTTTCGCGCGAGATTCAATGTTTCACGCGAATTCACGAGCGACCATCCTCGCCTGTTCCCGCCCTTACGAGCCCAAACGCCACCACGGGCAGCTTTGCGGCAGAGCGAGATCCCTGTGTTGAGAATGCATAAAAATAAATATCCTAGCTATAAAACCAGAAAAAAAGTTACTGCGTGCTGATGGCTTGCACCGGGCAGGCTTTAGTACATTTCCCGCACCCTGTGCACTTTTCCTTATCCACGACAGCGACACCCTGGTCGTTTAAGGATACGGCTCCAGCGGGGCACTCATCAACACAAGCTCCACAACCTATGCATTTGTTCTCATCCACCGAGGCAGGTATCAATTTGGCAACTGCATAGGCCGAGCCTACCAGAAGACAGACAACTGCCAGCGCAACAAACAATCTTTTATGCTCCATTTTAGTAAACACCATCCCATTTAGATCATCATTTGAATATGAGAATCGTTTCCTGTCGATCCCATCTTCAATACACTCTTGCACGGAACGATATTTAAGGATAAAGGCGAACGAACGCCCTCTTTTGGATGAGGCTGACTGAGGAAAATGGATCTGGTCGTTCATAATTTGGATCAGATCATTTTAAAGGTTTTGATTTTAGAGCAGCACGCAATTAATTCCTATTTTTGACCAGTGTGAGTACGTTTTTTCCAGCATCAAACTCAAAAGACATCCTATCCACAAGACATCTCATGAGATGGATTCCCAGACCACCAACGGGACGGTCCTTTGCATCGGCCTGGGATAAAGTTATGATATGAGTTGTGGGATCAAAGGGAATTCCTTCGTCCTCGATGATCAGCTCCAGTCGATCGCCAGAGACTCTGGCAGAGATATGAATCGTGCCTTCTTTTCCCGGGTAGGCGTACTTGACAA
>JAQTXY010000387.1 GCA_028688535.1 Methanothrix sp.
TGGGAGCAACGCGAGCGCATCCTTCCCGGAATTGACAATTCAGTCATTGCCAGAGTCCGGTATTTTGATGATTTTGTAAAGAGATCTATCGAAGAAGGGCTTGAGCAGCTTGTTATCTTAGGTGCAGGGTACGACTCTCGTGCCTATAGGATTGAGGGGCTGACGAAGATAAAAGTCTTTGAAGTAGACCATCCTGCTATGCAAGCTCTGAAAATAGAAAAGATAAGAAAGATCTTTGGCAGCCCGCCAGATCATGTCACGTACATTCCTGCGGATTTAGGAAGAGAAGATTTTGGCCAAAAGCTGTTGGAAATGAGATATAGCCCGTCTAAAAAGACCTTATTCCTCATGGAGGGGCTCTTATACTACCTTCCGCCTGAGATAGTGAACAAAATCCTTTCCTTCATATCCAAAAATTCGGGCAAAGGCAGTGCCATCATTTTCGATTACTACCCTCAGTCTGTGGTTGATGGAAGCTGCGAACTGGAAGTGGGAAAGAATCTCTATAACCAGCTGGCACAATATGGAGAGCCTTTGCGGTTTGGCATTAAGGAAGGAAGTATCGAGGTGTTCCTCATGGAGCGAGGATTTTCCAAGATCCAAAATGTGACTAGTGATGATTATAAAAAAGCCTACTTCCACGGAGCAAATGAAGGCAGGACGGTGTGTAGCCTGTTGAACTTCGCCAATGCAGTGGTCGAATAAGTTTTGACTGGAGCACTCGCAAGAGTAACATTTAGACGAATTATTAGATGAATTGAGGTAACGAAATGAGCCGGAATGGACAGAAGACCTGTGGTATCGATATTTCGGGATGTGCGCACCGTCTCTCCAACACAGAGAGAATATTTCTTTGGGGCGTCAGATCTAAAATCGCCGTAGTCGCTCGGATTGTTGGGGATGTGGCTGAAAAGGATCTTGTACAATCGATTAAAAAGGTCCGGCAGATGCATCCACTGGCGGGCTGCAAAATCATTTTCGATGATCATAATGATGCCTGGTGCTCGACGGAAAATGTCCCCGAAACAATATTGCGCGTCGTGCCAAGGAAATCCGAAAACCAATGGTTCGACGAGATCCGCCGCGAGCACTTGATACCTTTCGAGCCGGAAAAAGGACCACTTGTCAGGTTCGTGCTTGTGTATTCGCCACAGGTTTCAGAATTGATTGCATTTGCCCAGCACTGTATCTGCGACGGCACGGCGGTGGCAAACCTGATCCGCGACATCCTTGTCTGTTATGCCGAACCGGCAAAAGAAGTAAAGACCATCCAACCGCCGACTCTAACCGATTACGTGTTGAAGGATGAGGATTCATCCAGATCAAAATCTATGGGTGAAGCCACTATCAACAATTTTAACAACCAATGGAGAGAAAGATCATATCATTTTTCCGGGGCGGACTTTCTTGAGATCCATAAAGCATTCTGGAAAAAAGTCAGTTATGGTATGACCCTACTCCAGCTTGAGCCGAATGAAACATGCGACCTGATCGCTCGATGCCGGAAGAATGGAGTGACCATAATCTCTGCATTGACGACGGCGTTTCTTGTCGCACGCCAGGAGGTCCTGGGCCATCTTCCCGAAGACAAGAGGACTATCGGCATCCCATTTGACCTGCGAAGGCACCTTGGAGAGAATATCGATGAGGCTTTTTGCTTTTTCGCCGGAGACTTCAACTTGCCGTTCTCATACAGCCTTGACAAATCGTTCTGGGAAAATGCTCGGGAGCTGCATAGTATAATTCAGGAACGAGTGAAGACGCTCGATACATCCGCACTGGACATGAGATATTTTGATCCGACCCTCGTCGATGCCATCTTCAGCTATGCACAATATGTCCAGAAGATCCCGAAGGGCTTCGACCGGACAGAAAATCTCTCAAACTTTGCTAAGGATTCAAAGAATATCGCTTTTGCCATCTCCAAGAAGGTTATTTCCAAGCATCCGAGCATGATCGTTACGAACCTCGGACGGTTGGATTTCCCGCAGATCTATGGAAACCTTCGACTGGATCGGATGTTTTTTGCGCCTCCAGCAAGCGAAACGATTCCTATGATACTCGGCGGCGTCGGTGTCGGCGGATGCTTGACGTTTTCCTTGGTTTACTTGGAGAACAGAGAGAAGAGTGGCCAATCGCTCGCTCAGGATATGATCCGGATACGAAACCGGGCGCTCGAACTCCTGGGATTCCCTGAGAAGGCAAGCGACAGGGCGATGTGAAGCCCCGGTGGGTCATTGAAACTAATTCGATTAAGGAGATGGGTTTAGTGGAGAGTTGGAAGAATGGAGATGAAGAGATTACAAAGATGAGCAAGTGGTTCAAAGAATTGACGGGTCCAGGCAGCAAGACAGCTGAGCGGGTGGCTATCCTCAGGGCCAAGGAGTCTATGAAGCCTGATGGCGAACGAATCTGTTTTGATCCGTATGCAATCCACTTTATCAGTCCGGGTATTTTGGAATGGGCAACCCATAACCCGGAGGAAGTGCGCGCAATGCAAGAGAGGACCGAACGCCTTGTTCCGGGACTTGATAATTCAATTATTGCTAGAGTCAGATATTTTGATGATTTTATAAGCAGGTCGATTGATGAAGGGGTCGTGCAGCTTGTAATTCTGGGCGCAGGGTACGACTCTCGTCCATATAGAATCGATGGCCTGAAGAAGATAAGATCTTTTGAGGTGGATCATCCAGCTACTCAAGCCGCAAAAATCGAGAAAATACGAAAGATCTTTGGCCTGCTGCCCGATCATGTTGTGTATGTTCCTGCTGATTTGGCCAAAGATCACTTTGGCCTAAAGCTGCTCGAAAAGGGATACGACCGATCTCTAAAGACACTTTTCATCATGGAAGGACTCCTCATGTACCTTTCGCCTGAAACGGTGGATGATATTTTTTCTTTCATCGCAAAAAATTCTGGA
>JAQTXY010000388.1 GCA_028688535.1 Methanothrix sp.
CGGATAAAAGCTCCTCTGCTATTCGTGGTGCCGAGGAGCCGAAGCTATAGCTTCAGAAAAGATACCGCACCGGTCTCGACTTCGCAGGTTAGAGACCAGCCGAACGGCAATCCAAACGCAGATGGCAGTACAGACCGCGTTAACCAGACAGGCCGCAAGAGGGGCGCATTTTTCCTGGGACTGGGGGATGCAATCATTCCCACCATTCTGGTCATATCGGCCAATACATCGCTTCCAGCCGGAGGCTTTTTGGGCATTAATCTTCCGGCGATAGGAGCCATGCTGGGCACCTATCTTGGTTTCTTGGCTCTAATGACCACCTCGCGGGATAAGCCTCAGGCAGGACTGCCCTTCCTTAATTTTGGTGTGATCTTGGGATTTCTGGCGGGCTGTTTTGCTGCTGGTATAGCACCATTTTGAAACATTTTGGGTTCAAACCGGTCCCGCGGGGCTCATCTCGTCTGCTGGTACAGCCACAAGAGTCTCAATATCCATGCGGTCTGCCCTTTTTAAGGCCATATTCATGGCCACTTTTTCATCAGGGGCTTCAAATAGCACGACGGTATCGTACCGTCCCAGCGTCCAGTAGATTCCCAGGTAGCGAACCTCTCCTTTTGTGTCAGCCTCGATGTCCTTAAGGTTCTCGGCGATTACTTCCTTGCTCAGATTCTTCTTGAACTTAGCCAGTGCAATGAAAAGCATAAGACATTCTACTCCTTCCCTTTCGGGACATTTTAGTATGGTGAAAGCAAGCTATTAAAACCTTAACTTCCGTAATGTAGATTGCATCTCCTAGTCAGGGTTGTTGCATAAGGGGTCTCGGATGAAGCTATTCAACCGCCACATGATGCGAAACCAGGAAGCAGACAGCCTGCTGGAGCTCTTCTTCGTCATATCCGTCCTTTCTGTTTTAGGCATCCGTTTTTTTTTAGCTTTGACCGGCTATCCCAGCTTTAGCCCGGGCAATCTGCATATCGCTCATGTCCTTTTAGGTGGTGTGCTCATGATGATAGCCCTGGTCGTTGCTCTCGCTTACATCAACAAGTCTTCTTATTATCTGGTGGCCGTCCTAGGAGGCCTGGGATTTGGGGCTTTCATTGACGAGCTGGGTAAATTCATTACCGGCGACAACGACTACTTCTACCGGCCCACCGTTGCCCTGATTTATATAGTATTCGTCCTGCTCTACTTGCTCATCGAGAACTTTGTTAAGAAGCCAGCGCTCAGCGAGCAGGAGAAGCTGATCAATGCCCTGGAGATTGCCAAAGAGGTTGTCCTGGAAGACCTCGATCACCGGGAGAGAAGAAGGGCGCTGGATCTGCTCAAGGAATGCTCCGCCTCTGATCCGGTGACAAAGGCTCTGCGAGCGTTGCTTTACGCTACCCAGTCTGTGCCCATCCCCAAACCCGATATCTACACTGCCGCCAAGTATCGCGGCAGAAGGATTTACCGCAAGCTGGTGGCCAAATCCTGGTTCGTAAATGCGGTGATAGCCTTCTTTATACTGCAATCGCTCCTCGCCCTGGGTCTGGACTTTTTCTTGCTCTATGTCAAGCTGGAGATGGCGGTAGATCTGCATACTATATTTCCTTCGCTCTCCCTCTTCGATTTTGCCGGCCTTCTTTCGGCCACGCTGGCTGCCGCCCTGGTTCTTATCGCCATCATAAAGATTAAGAGCAGCAGACTGCAGTCCTACCTGATCTTCAAGAATGCCGTCCTGGTGCAGATCTTTCTGGTGCAGGTATTCCTCTTCTACAGGGCTCAATTTCTCGCTCTTCTCGGATTGGCGGGCAACATCTGCGTTCTCTTCGTGCTCTACTACATGATCCGGCAGGAGAAAGCGGCCAATGGAATCTGTATAACCTGAGACATATAAAAGCAAAAAGAATGCCGAATATGATAAGATCCTGCTCGCCGCAGGATCCGACCTTCAAGACGAGCTGTAGCTGATCCGGTAGATGACGCCGTTCATATCATCGGACACAAGCATTGATCCGTCCTTTTGAGTCTGCACATCAACGGGCCTGCCCCAGGCAGTTTGGTTTTGCAGCCAGCCTTCTGCGAATATCTCATGGCCGACAGCGGTATTATTCTGCAGACGAACCGTCACCAGGCGGTAGCCAATGGGTTCATCTCTATTCCAGGAGCCATGCTCGGCGATGAATATCCGGCCCTGGTACTCCTCAGGAAACTGGGTGCCTGTATAAAACCTCATTCCCAAAGGCGCTACATGCGGCCCCAGCATCCAGGCGGGAGGAACCATGGTGTTGCAGGTGTAATTCTTATCTGAGCCCAGGTCCGGGTCAGGGATGCTGCCTGAGTGGCAGGTGGGAAAACCATAGTTTAGGCCTTGTACGGGCGCATGGTTCAACTCGTCCGAGGGCACATCGTTGCCCAGCAGGTCTCTGCCGTTGTCGGTAAACCATAGCTCTCCTGTTGCCGGGTCCCAGTCAAAGCCCACTGAGTTTCTAACTCCCTTGGCAAAGACCTCCATATCGCTACCATCCGGGTTCATGCGCACAATAGTAGCATTTTGTTCATCATCATGTTGGCAGACGTTGCAGTTTGCCCCCAGGGCGAGGTAGAGCTTTTTGTCCGGCCCAAAGCCGATGTGCCGCCAGCCGTGCAAAAGGTACTGGGACAGCTCTTTGACTGTGACCGGTTCTTTCGGGCTGGTCAATTGAGCCTCGATATCATCGAATCTGATGATGCGGTTGATCTGGGCGACATAAATAGATCCATCCTTGAAGGCCACGCCATTGGGATTGTTCAGGCCCTCTGCGATGACAAAGATCTCGCTTGCCTCAGCATGATTGTTATTATTATCTACAATGGCATAAAGAGCTGAGCCATTGAGTGCGTCAAGCGTCTCGAATGGACGGCGCGTGCCTACAAAGAGCGTTTCATTGGGGCTTAAA
>JAQTXY010000023.1 GCA_028688535.1 Methanothrix sp.
GGTTAGGGCGCGAGACTCATAGGGTAATACGATTAACGCGCGCTTCCTGAGGTATCTCGAAGTCGCGGGCTCGAATCCCGCCCCCGGCACCTTCTTACTGGTAATTTTTATAGCATAGGGCTCATTTTAGTTCTCAGGTGATCTCATTAGTCAAGCCCGATAATCTTGTTACGTCTATCTCTACTTTCCTTCCCAGGCGATAAAGAGCGAAGGGAAAAGTTAGCTGTGAAGGCAAAGACACCTCTATCTAAATTCATTATAGAGATCGTTGAGATCAGTCTCTAGGAAGATGCGGATTGCAAGCCGGGCGGCAATACTCACAAAGAGATCTCCGCATCAGGACGGTCTATCTGCCGGCTCAATACCCTTATATCAACTATGATCAACCGCTATGTTATGAAATCGATTATTGCACTAGCGATGCTTCTGTCTCTCGTTCTGCCGAGTTTGGCTTTGTCCCCTGTCGAGAAGGCATATGCAGATGGCGTGAATGATGGTGTAAAGCTGGGAAAATTGATGAATAATATAGAAGAGTACAATATAGCCGTCCAGCAATTTAATGACAAAATAAATCAGACTTTTGGAGCCAATGCGTCAGTGATGTGGCTGCCTAAGATCGCGGTTCCTGTATCCAAATTCTCAGGCACTCCAAAGCCGATTCACAAAATGGATGGAACTCCTGCTGAGACCAATGTTGTACAATATTGAAATGACTTCCTCCTGGCTGTGGCTCGCAGAGAAGCTGAAAGCCACATAACAGTGAAATTGCAGCGGCGCACCCACGCAGCAAGCTGTGGAGCATCCGAGGCGTCGCCGCATGAAGCTGGAACCACGATGCAATGATACAAGCCTAAGTTGAACACATATGCACTTTATCCCCGATGCAAGCCGGCCCTCGTCTCTATCCCAGTTCTTCTGCCTTATTGAAGGCGGTTTCTGCTTCTTTTATTCGACCCATCTGTTGGAGGGCAAGACTTTTGCTGATCCAAGCCATCGTATCGTTTGGATTTAGCCGGATAGCTTCGTCGCAAGCCTGGATGGCTTCGTCGTATTTGCCCTGCTGAACGAGAACTACTCCTTTACCGGCCCAGACAGCGGCGAAGTTGGGATCTATTCGTATCGCCTCATCACATTCTTCGATGGCCTCATCGAACTTACTCTGAGCAACGAGCACTACCCCTTTGCCGGTCCAGGCATTGGCAAAGTTGGGATTAAGCCTGATCGCTTCATTATAATACCACCCATTTGATCTTGATTTATGCGACGCCGTTTAAGGAGTCCTTAGCGCTCTCGCTGGACTCTTATATCATGCTCGGTCGATATATCAAAAATACTTATATCTATAATTATTATACGTACTATTTACCGCAATAAGTATAAGTGGTGATTGAAATGTCTTTAAGAGCAGCATGTGGATCCCTTAAAGTCAAGGATGGGAAAAGTAAATCTGGAACTGTTTATATTGATATTAATGCCGAGCCTAACATATTAGATTCGGATACAGGCGTACCAGATGCGGACCTATTTTATACTCGGGAAATTGGGAGTGGTGATTTTCCTCGAACAAAATGCAAAATAGTATCATTTAAGGATATTTATTTTGTGGATAGAGTTGATATTGCCCATGGACATGATGATAAAAGATTTAACTTAGATGATGATTTCGTACTTAGGGAGGGCAAAGAACACCTGAAAATTCATTGAGATGCAGAAGGTGAGGGTGCGAGGATAGTAGAAATATCTTATATGGTTATTGCAGATAAATGATACTGTAGCCTAGAATCGAAAAACATTATCAAATTGGGAGCGGGGAAGGTTTGGGATGAAATGAAACCTTGCTCTTTTATTTTTTCGTAATACCCCGATGCTTGGAAGAAGCTGGTAATCTGTTTATTAAAGAACTTTTTGGGATAGGAATCAAAGAAAGCATTGGTTAGAGCTGCACAGCGAAATTTCCGAAATATTGAATTAGATTTCGGAAGGATTAAATTCATATGATTGCGATAAGATTTATATGCACATAGCATTTGATTAACGATTGTGATGTGGAATAATTATTAGCTAATTTGAGGGTCCAATGCAGATGAAATCGCCATGTGAGCAGATCGTATGGGATATCCTGCCCAGCATCAGGGCGGCAATTGCCGAAGAGCTGGTCAAGAGAGGAATATCCCAGAAAGAGGTCTCCAGGATGCTGGGTATCACGCCTCCGGCTGTGTCCCAGTACGTCTCCAAGAAAAGAGGCTACAATATCGAATTTAGAGAAGACATTCGCCAGTCCATTGGTGTCCTTGCCGACGACCTCATCGAAGGGAAAGTAAAAGGCAATGAACTCGTGCCGAGGATCTGCCAGATCTGCCGAATGCTGCAGGACGACGAGGCGGCTTGCATTTCCACCAAATGCAAGGGACTGTGAAATGAATCTGGCAGATAAGCTGGAAGACCTGAAAAAGAGGATTGCAGAGAAAGGAAAGATACTGGTGGCCTACTCCGGCGGCGTGGACAGCAGCCTTCTGGCCAGAGTGGCGCACGATGCTCTGGGAGGCAATTCTCTGGCCGTGATCCTGGACAGCAGGGTCATGCCCAGAAGCGAGCTATTGAGTGCAAGAGAGCTGGCAGCATCCCTGGGGTTCAATTACCGAATAGCAGAATTCCCCATTCTGAAAGAGGAGCAATTTTGCACTAATCCGGTCACGCGCTGCTACATTTGCAAGAAGAAGTCCGCTGCGGTTTTAAAAAGCATCGCCAGAGAGGAAGGCATCGGCTGCATCGCTGACGGTGTCAACCTCTCCGATTTCCGTGACTATCGGCCCGGAATTGCCGCCTGCGATGAAGAAGGAATCTGGCATCCTTTTGTGGACGCGGCGATAACCAAAGAGGATATTCGCGCCCTGGCTCATAACCTGGGCCTGGATGTCTGGAACAAGCCTTCCGCAGCCTGCCTTGCTTCCCGAATACCTTATGGCCAGACGATTACGCCGGAGAGCTTGAGAATGGTGCAAGAAGCAGAAGAATACCTGAGGAGCCTGGGCTTTTTGCAGCTACGGGTGCGATCCCACAGTCGAGTGGCCCGAATTGAGCTGCAAGAGCAGGATATGGTCACGGCCATGAATTGCCGCGATAAGATCGCCAAGACGCTCAAAGCCATCGGGTTTGACTATGTCGCCCTGGATCTGGAGGGCTTTCGCAGCGGGAGCATGGACGAGGGTCTCATGAAAGAGGTCGTATGAAAGAGGTTCTATGGACGTCCAGGAGATAAGAAAGGATTTTCCTATCCAAAAGGATGTCATCTATTTGGATAGCGCCTCCACCAGCCTGACGCCGGAACCTGTTCTGGAGGCGGTCTCAGATTATTACCGTGGCTACAAGGCCAATGTAGGCAGGGGCATTTACCGCATGGCGCAGCTTGCCGACCAGCGCTACCGGGATGCTCACCGCAAAACTGCGAAGTTCATAGGTGCCTTTGAACAAGAAGGCATGATAATCTTCACCAGGAACACCACCGAGTCCATCAATATAGTTGCCCGCGGCCTTCGGTGGAAGAAGGGGGAGCGCATCGTCACCACTCTTCTGGAGCATCACTCCAATCTTCTGCCCTGGATGAGACTGAGAGAGAAAGGCCTAGATCTGCAGATCATAAAGCCGGACCAAACGGGAATGATCGATCTGGCTGAATATGAAAAAGCGATAATCAAAGGCACCCGGCTGGTAGCTGTAAGCCAGCTCTCCAATGCCCTAGGAACGGTTCTTCCTGTAAAGGAGATCGGCAAGATCTGCCGGGAGCAGGGCGCCGCATTGCTGGTGGACGGCGCCCAGTCCGTGCCACACATGCCCATAGATGTCAAAGATATCGATTGCGATTTTCTCTGCTTCTCCGGACACAAGATGCTCGCGCCCTTGGGCAGCGGTGTTCTCTGGGTCAAGAAGGAAGGGGAGATCGAGCCGCTCCTGGTGGGCGGAGGCATGGTGGCTGATGTCGGCGAAGATGGTTATGATATCAAGAAGGGTTATGAGGGACTTGAAGCCGGCACGCCCGACATCTCGGCTGGCATTGGCCTTGGCGCTGCTGTGGACTACCTGACACGAGTGGGTGTTGAGAACATCCACCGTCATGAGCAATCGCTTACCAAAAAACTGCTGAATGGGTTAGCGGAGATAGAAGGAGTAACGGTCTATGGCCCGGGCCCTGGTGTTCGGGCGCGAGGCGGTGTGGTCTCCTTTGCAGTGGAGGGCCTCTTGCCTCACGAGGTGGCTCTTATGCTCGACCAGGCATCGAACATCTGCGTTCGTTCCGGCCATCACTGTTGCATTCCCTTAATGAAACATCTTGGGCTGAAATACGGCACCGTGCGCGCCTCGCTCTACCTTTATAACACAGAAGATGAGATTGAAAAGCTGCTGGCAACGCTGGAGCAAATAGCCAGAATGGCGTAGGCCACGCGGGAACGGGCAAGAAATGATCAAAGAATACAAGTGTCTGAGGCTGGACGGCGCCAATGCCGAGGAATCGACCTGCCAGGTGGTGGAAGAGGTGCCGCTCTCCATCTTCATCAACGGCCGGCATTTCGTTACCGCCATGACCAGCCCCCGGATGAGAAAGGAATTTGTCTTTGGCCACCTCTTTGCCGAAAGGATTATTGGCGGACCGCAGGAGATCGAGTCTCTGGAGATCGAGGGCAATGTGGCTCGCGCCATTGTCGCCCATCCCATGCGAGCTATCGTCCCCCGCCGGCCCATTGTGAGTGGCTGCGGCGGAATTGCCTCTTTTTTGGATGAGTCCAAGCTTCCCGAGATCAAGTCGGATCTGATAATAGATAGAACGCAGGCCCAACAGGCCATGGGGGCCATCTCGCTCTCCGAGACGCATATAGCCACAGGTGGAGTTCATTCCGTGGGCCTCTTTGCAGAAGACGGACCGATCTGCATAATCGAGGACATCGGCAGGCACAATGCCCTGGACAAAGCCATAGGCTATGCGCTACTCCAGAGGCAATACTTTGATTTCAGCCAGACCTTTGCGGCCTGCACAGGCCGGGTCTCCTCAGACATGGCACTCAAGTGCTCAGTGGCCGGCATTCCTATTGTCGTTTCGCGGGGAGCCACTACAAGCCTTGCCATCTCCATTGCCGAGAGGACGAATCTGTGCATCATCGGTTTTCTGCGGGGAAAGAGACTTTCCGTTTATACCTGCCGGGAGAGATTTGCTGTTGACTGATGGCGGCCTTCGTGGAGATAGTTGCGATTCCGCTCACCACAAAGGCACAAAGGCACAAAGAACCATCTGCTCACAATGTAGCGAAAGGGCCATAATCTCGCAACGTTACTCCGGGCTGCACCTCTGCCAGGACCACTTCATTCAGGATTTTGAGAGAAGAGTGGCAGATACGGTGCAGAAAAACAACATGGTCCGGGACGGCGAGCGCATCGTGGTAGCCGTGAGCGGCGGCAAGGACAGCACTGCTCTGCTCTTTTGCTTAAGCCGGATCCTGGCGAAAAGGGATGTGGAGCTGGTAGCCGTCACCGTAGACGAGGGCATCGCCGGATACAGAGATGACACCATCGTGGCGGCGAAGGCTATTGCAGAAAAGCTCGGCATTGAGCAGCATATCGTCTCCTTCCGGGAAGAGTATGGCTACGAGCTGGACGAGATGGTGCCGGGTAAGAAGGTTGCGCCCTGCACCTATTGCGGTGTCTTTCGCAAAAGCGCCCTCAACCGCGCGGCAAAACGCATGGGGGCGGATAAGGTCGCCACCGGCCACAACCAAGACGATGAAGCACAGACCATTATGATGAACTATCTCAAGGGTGACATTGAGAGGCTGATGCGTTTTCGGCCCTGGCGAGCCCAGAAGGGGCTGGTGCCTCGCATCAAGCCGCTGCGAGAGATGCCGGAAAAGGAGATCGCCCTCTACTGCATGGTAAACCAAGTCTTTACAGAGTCGCGGGAGTGCCCCTACGCAAATCTTTCCCTGCGGGCGGATGTAAGGGACATGATGAATTGCCTGGAGAGTCAGTTTCCCGGCACGAAGCATTCCACGGTGGAGGGATTTGAAAAGATTGTGGCGAAAGCACAGGGCAGCTATGCCCAGATGGAGCTTGCCCCCTGCCGGCAGTGCGGCGAGCCCTGCGTCAAGGAGCTATGCAAGGCCTGCGAGCTGCTCGAGATCTTAAAGAATCGTGTTGAATTTGCCCCATTTTCCCGCTAATATACCGTTACCCTTTTCACGCCCTCAATCTCCATGAGCAGGCGCACCAGGTCCCCGGGAATTTTGCCCTCAGTGATGAGGGTCAACTTAGGGCTCTCTACAAAATATGGATCATCGGATACGGCCTGACGGATGGATAGGCCGCTATTGGCCACGGCACTGGCCACATCTCCCAAGAGGCCGGTCTTGGCAGCATTGACCGGAGTAATCTCTATCACGCCTAATCCCAGAATGGGCGCCACGTCTCCCAGGAAGGTCATGGAGCGCACATTTTTGAATACCTTCCATAACGTTTCATCATCGCGAATGGCCTGAGCCGTGGTGTCCACCACGCGCCGGTCCACATCCAGCTCCTTGGCAATCTGGGCATGAGGAATTTCTATTCCGCCCGAGACAACGCGCGAGGCATCGTTGATCTGAAAGCCCCTCTGCAAAATGAGACGAATGACCTTCTCCTGAGCCGGGAATCTCTTGAACTTGTCTAAAATCTCCTGCCACATGGTAAGTCCTTTTTCCCTTAATTTAGGAGAACATCTCTCTGGGAGGCTGACGGTAATCCTTTCGGGCCTTGGGGATGGTCTCTTCCAGATGTCGTTGTGTGATATTGCACTCATCCATGATGGCATGGTGTAGTGCTGCCTTGAGCACCTTCTCCACCAAATCGCGTCCTGAGAAGCCCTCGGTCTGGCGGGCAATCTCGCTCAGAGACACGTTCTCCATGGCCAGAGGCATAGTAGCGGCATTCTTCTCCAATAGTTGCAGCCGCTCTGCCTGGTTGGGAAGCCGAAACTCGATCTCTTCCTCGAAACGCGACCGCACCGATGCATCCAGAACCTCGATCTGGTTGGTGGCCGCGATGGTGCAAATTCCCTTTCGATTGGAGATGCCGTCCATCTCCGTCAGGAGAGAGTTGACGATCTCCGAGACATCGCCTCTTAAATCTTGATACCTTCGGTCCAGGGCAATAGCATCCAGCTCATCAATGAATATGATGCACGGTGCGCTTTCCGCTGCTTTTTCATAGAGGCTGTGAATCTGCCTGGCCCCTTCACCCACAAACTCTCCTATCAGGCTGGTGGACTTCACCGCCAGCATCGGCACCCCGGTCTTGGCGGAGAGAGCTTTGGCGATCATGGTCTTTCCGGTCCCTGAGACTCCGTAAAACAGAATGTTGCGCGGTGCCCATCGCCCAAACTTCTCAGGATCTGCCAGGAATTTCTCTACTATCTTGACCTTGCGCTTAGCCGTCTCCTGGCCGATAACATCATCAAAGCTGACATCATATACTACAGTATTCTTGGGCTCCGCCTTTTGCTCCACCTTAATAGTAGTTTGTGAGCCCATCACCGAATATCTGGGGTAGACTTTAACCACCTGGAAGGCAAAGTCCGGATAAAGCCTGCTATCGAATAGATAGCTACCAGAGAGCAGTTTCTCTCCATACCACTGTTCTTGAGCATAAAGCTCGAATAGCTTGGGGTCAGAGACGACAGGATGCTCCTGAAATACACTCTTCAGTGGGTAGCCCGCCGGCCGCAAGAGCACAAATCTTGCACCGATTGCTTTTCGCTTCTCCAGTTTCGCCCCCTGTGCCTTGCTTTGGCTCTTTTGGATAGATCGCACGATATAAATCTAGCCGGTATTGATAGTTAAATGTATTGGCCTTTGGCCTCGGGTCCGACAGTAATTAATATTACCTCTTCCAAGCAGTAGGCAAAGAATATGCAGTAGGAGGATCTTCATGGCAGGTGGAAATGGGATGGCAATCGTTTTGATGGTTATTGGATTTGTAATAATGTTCTTAGTGCCTCTCGCCTTCTTGACTAGCTTGTTCAAAGTCTAAAGGCGCTGATAGGTATCTTCTATTTTTCATTTAGTCCCAATAGCGTTGGCTATTAATATTGATATGGCTGAAAATTTATGACTGGTGTTTCTTTGCAGAAATAATCAGAAGGCTTGTTGTCCCGATAAACGGCAATCTCTCATAATGAAAAAACAATAAATCTTTATAGACGCGGCCCTTTACATAAATACTGAAAACAAAAATGCGCCGCCAGGATACAGGCAATTCGAGGTAGAGTTGAGAGGAACTATCCTTCTAGTATTAATGCTCCTGATTCTATTCGCCTCAGCCTGCCAGGCATCTGAGGAAAATGATCTCTGGTTGCTATTATCCAGCTATGAGGATATCGGCATCACAATGAAGGATTTAGCATTCTTTCTTGCAACGCATGGTTTTGACGCACAACCTGCACCGGACCAATCCTATGTCATCGTTAAGCTGAAGGTCGGAAAAGAGGTTTATCTCACACCCAACGGCGCATCGCCTAGACTTGCAGATCTATGGATGACTCCCCCTACAGCCAAGACCGGACCGGTCCAGGTGATATCAAGCGATGCCATTCGCATCAATGATACTTACAACATGACCAATAATGCCGAATTTATCAAGAAAATCAGTAGATACACCATGTTTCCTGTGACGCCTCTGGGAATGTGCTATGACGGTTCTCAAAAGCTGGATAGCACTTACAGGGATTTTGGGTACAAAGTCATATTCCTCTATAATCCCAGCGGATTTGACTCCCAGGGCCATATCTGGGTAGCTGTGGAGGATAAAGACCATCCAAACACCTGGCTTGCAATTGATAGCTACTACGGAGTAATGAAGGAACCCGAGTACTACTGCGCACCATACAGCTTCGATGAATTTCAATACCTTGATGCTATCAATCCTAAATGGAGGCTCGCCTAAACCGGCTCTATGCAATTTAGGAGGAATATTCATTCGTGTGCTGATTACGAGAAACAAAGATGTACGCGGCATTGTCGGATATCTCATAGCAGCATTCGCCATCCTGATACTCTCAGGAACAGCCACTTCCACCGACCCGATAAATAAGCTACAGGACGGCTCAAACCTCAAATATTCAGACTTGCAGGGAGTGAACATCTCCATGGCCCGCCTCAACCGCTCCGATCTGAGCTACTCGCTTTTGCAAGGAGCTGACCTGTCTTCGAGCCAAATGGCTGGAGCCGATTTATCTTCCGTCACTGCGGTTGGTGCAAATTTCTCTGCAAGCATGATGAACAGAGTTCGTTTGCATAGTTCAGACCTATCCAACGCGAACTTCACTGGAGTCAACCTCACTGGAGCGAATTTGATAGATGCAAATCTAAGCGGTGCAGATCTTACCAATGCGATTTTGCAGGAGACCAGGATGTCAGGCGTTAATCTGACTCATGCCAATTTGAGGGGCGCGATTATGAATAACGTCAACCTTAGCAATGCGAATCTTACCGATGCGGATATGAGTGGGTCCTTCCTATCCGGATCACGCATGCCGGGTGCTATACTCGCGGGTGCTAACCTCGCCAATGCTGATCTGACCGGTGCGGATATGGATTCGGTGGATTTGAATGAAGCAGACTTAACCGACACCCGGCTATATTCCGCGAACCTCATGAATGCCCGTCTGAGTGAAGCGTTGCTGGATGGTGCGAATCTAATTGGGGCACGTTTGAGCTTTGCAGATCTTAAGAAATGTAAAATGTCTCGCAGCCAGCTTTCCCGCTCAGAGCTCTATCGCGCAGATATTAGCGGTTCCGACCTGAGCGGTTCGGATTTCACCAGGGCCTACATGATGAGAGCGAACTTAAGTGGAGCTAAATTGGATAAAGCTGATTTGGCTTATGCTGATCTGACCGAGGCAAATCTTTCATTTGCCTCCCTTAAGGGAGCAAAGATTCCCAACATTGACATGACAAGAGCCGATCTTTCAGGAGCTGATCTGACTGGAGTCTTGCTGGAGTTCACGGAGATATTGGGAGCCGACCTGCATGGAGCAATAATGGAAAAAGCTGCTATAAGCCGTCTCGCCATGAGGGATGTGAACCTGAGCGGAGCCGACCTGAGAGGCGCAAAAATATCGGTATCACTTATGGAAAAGGTGAATCTTTCCGGAGCTGACCTGAGAGATGCCAGTATGGACGTTGTGTACATGACCGACGTAGATCTGAGCAGAGCCAATCTGCAGAGAATTAAGTGCGATCAATTCACTCTGCCTTATCTAGCCACATCTCGGCTCGATGGAGCATCCATGGACGAATCTCTTCATTCGCTGCTCAATGTCTCCCGAGTATCACCAGAAACTTGAAATGTCATTAAGAGAGGAATATTGGCATAGGAGAAATATGAAAACCAAATTAGTGATGTCACATGTATTTGGCGCATTGATGCTAAGCACATTGATGGCAGCATGTTGCATCTCTGCGGCGCAGCCACTGGATATCAGCAGCAAGATGACGGACCGAACTGATCTGGCCAATATGAACCTTACCAATATGGATCTTGCCGGCATGCAGCTCAATCAATCGAACCTATCCGGCGCAAATCTATCCGGTTCGGACCTAAGTGGCAGTTATATGCGCTCGGCATGGCTTCTAAATTCCCGTCTTCGAGGAACAAAGATGGTAAATACGGATTTAACCGCAGCTGTTCTTAGCGGTGCGGACTTGAGCGGAGCGGATCTATCCCAGGCCGTCTTGGCCTATTCTCTAATGTCCAATGCCAACCTTAATAATGCCATCTTGAAGAAGACGGATCTTACTGAAGCAGATCTCTCCGATGCTAACTTAGCCGAAGCAGACTTGACTGATGCCAGGCTATTTCGAACCGACCTCTCCGGTGCCAATCTTATGGGCATCTATCTGATCGGCGCAAATATGATTGGAGCCCATGTGAGCTGGGCAGACTTAAGCGAGAGCTATCTATCGAAAGGCCAATTTTCCCGATCGGAACTATACAGCACCAATCTGCATGACGCTGACCTCTCCGAGGCTGATTTTACCAGAGCGTATCTCATGAGTGCAAACCTAACCGGAGCCAACTTGAAATGGACCAGTCTCTCTTATGCCGATTTAACAGAGGCAAAACTCATGGGAGCAAACCTGAATTCCGCTAAGATGTCTTTTGCCGACCTCAGCCGTGCGAACCTCACGGGAGCCGATCTATCTGATGCAGACTTGACCTCGACCAGACTGACCGGTTCGGTCCTCTGTAGAGCCAAGTTCGATCGGACCAGGTTATCTGAGATGGATCTGAGGGGTGTAGATCTGACAGAATCCTCCTTCAGGGGATCGAATCTGGTTCTGGTGTATCTGGCCAATGCTAAAATGAACGGGGCCGATTTTAGAGATGCCACCTTAGACCGGGTGGAGATGACCGGTGCAGATCTTACCGGCGCCAACCTGGAGCGAATTAAATATGACCAGTTTACCCTCTATTCGCTCTCTGATGCCAAGATGGACGGCGCAAAGTTGTCAGACAATCTGAAAACGGACCTAAGTCGCATCCAGAAAGATCCGATGTCAGTATCCCCTACATAATTCCGGGCATAAACAATTGTCAGATAGGAGATGCTAAAAAAGCCATGATGAAAAAATCGTCACCAATTTGCATACTTTGCTGCTGCCTCGCAGTATTTATGCTGGCCACCGCCGCCCAGGCATCGATAATTTCCCTAAAACCCGGCCAGAGCATCCAAGAGGCAATTGATGGCGCATCAGCAGGAGACATAATCGAGATACTACCCGG
>JAQTXY010000389.1 GCA_028688535.1 Methanothrix sp.
TCTGCCATCCTCGTCACCTCTTGTCCACCAGGTATATTCCGTCTTGGAATATCCTGATATCGAAACCATGCACCCTGGTAGCCTGCTCAATATTGGCCATGGTCTGGCCAACCTGCTCCTTGTCGATACCTGTGATGGTTACTTCATCTTTGCCTATCTCGACCTTGGCGCCCGGTAGGATCTTGGCGGACCGAGACTTCCTTTCGCCCAGGAAATTGTTTATGATGAGCTCGTTGGAAGCTTCCTTGAGCTGTATGGGAAAGTGAGAGTACACGACCTTCATCTTGTACTCATAACCACGGCTTACGCCTGCAATCATATTGCTGATGTGCGCGGCCAGTGTCCCCACCATCGCCCGGTGCTGCTTTCTATCGAGCCTGGAATTCACGATCAGTCGAGAATCCTCTTTAGTGATATCTATCATAGGATAGCAAAGCTGCCTGCTGACCTCACCTTTGGGTCCTTTAACCTTGACGGTACTCCCGTCTACGGTTACGGCAACTCCTTCAGGGATCTCTACCGTTCGTGCAATCTCTTTGACCATTGCAACCACCTAATATACGTAAGCCAGGAGCTGACCGCCCAGGAATTGGTTCCTGGCATCAGAATGGGCCATAACTCCCTTACTGGTGCTCAATATGAGAACACCGAAGTTCCTGGCAGGTAGAAATCGCTTCTCCCATTTCTCCATCTCGGTCACCTTGGTAGAAAACCGGGGCTTAATTACGCCACATCGGTTAATCCTTCCCAGGAGCTTCACTCGGAACATTCCCGACTTTCCGTCGTCAACAAATTCGAACTCGCCTATGTATCCTCTATCTGCCATAACCTTCAGAGCTCTTCCAATGAGCTTGGAGGCGGGATGAATGATACATTCAGGCTTGCCTACGCTCTCCGCATTCTTTATTACGGATAGGGCATCGGCCAGTGGATCTAATAACATAGTAGCCACCTATGAATATTTTTCGAAACCCATCTCAGGGGCGATCTCTCGGAAGCACTGACGGCAAATGTATATCCCGTACCTTCTTATCAGGCCGTTTTTGTTTCCACAGCGTTTGCACGGGTTTGACCCTCTTCCGAAGACCTTTTTTCCTTTCTTCATGCTGCCTCCAAGATCTCAATGCCGAACTTCTTTGAGACGAACTCTACTGAGTCGTCTTTATTCAGCCTCTGTCGGCTGGGAAGTTTCTTTTGGCATACGCGCCGCATTGCAATCCTATAGCCGGCCCTCTTCAAGGCAACGGACACATCCATTCCGAATATACCTATTTCTGGATCGTATCGCATTCCTGGAAAGTCGGTGTGCTCCTCAATACCGAAAGAGAAGTTGCCTTGCATGTCAAACTGGCTCTTTTTTAAGGTATTTCCGGCAGCCTTCAGGGCTATGACCAGAAAATCCTCAGCCGCTTTTCCTCGCAAGGTAAGCTTTGCACCGATGGGCTCATTCTTTTTGATGCCGAAGGTAGGCAGAGTCTTTTTGGCAATAGAACGAACGGGCTGTTGTTTGGTAATAGCCTTCATGATAGATTCAGCATTTACCAGCCTCTGACCGCTCTCTCCTACGCCTACATGCACGACAATCTTGTCGATGCGGGGAATTAGATTGGCATTCATCTAACGGCCCCCAGCTTGATGACAGGCTTATCTATTCCGATCATGTAAACGTAATCCTTGATGGTCTCAAACTCCTCGTCTCCCGAGATTATAATGCGATTATGCTGGGAGCTCTTTACTGTTATGATCTCTTTGATCTTTCCAGTTTGACCGGAATGCTTTCCGCCTACGACCATGGCCAGATTGCCTATCTCAAAGCCGATCCTATCTTCAATATCCTTATTGGGAAGTGAGAGGACCAGCGAATCGCCAACCCTATATTCGCCTTCTGCCAGCTTATTTGAGCCGTCGGAAAGATTGAGCTGTTGCTTCTTGCCCTTAAGGAAGGTTTTATTCTCAATTCGAGCCAGCTTTCTTACAGTGCCTGCCTCAAGAGCGCTGAGATAGAACATTCCCTTCTCATCTTTAAGCATCCTGTATTGCTGGTTATTTGAAGGAAGAGCTATAACATCGAATATACCGATAGGCAGCTTGTAATCCTTCTGGACTTTTCCATCCACCAATACCTTGCCCTCATACAGAATTCTCTTTGCCTCGCGGGCATTATCTACCAGCTTAAGCATGTCTCGGACTACTACCAAGAGAGGTATGCTATCCCCCGCGGAATGAGGCCCGGGACTGGTCTTGGCAACCCATGCATGGGTTTTTTTTGTAATGGGCCAGCTTACGGGAACCGTTATTCTCTTTTGATGTCTGCTCATTCTGATCGCCTCGCGAAAATCTTTTCCCTCTCGGAGTCTTCAAGAACGAGCTTGATTATCATGACATTGGAGGGGTGGATAGTTCTCGGCACTTCAGTTCCGTCAGCCCGGTAGTTGCTCACACCTGCCACTTTAATGGTGCACCTCTTAAGGTCCACATCTTCGACCTCTCCTTCGGTGCCGGCGTGATCGCCGCGCATGACCTTGACGGTATCGCCCTTGCGAAGCTGTGCATTGCGCCTCTTCAGCTCCTCACGCAAAGCTTTGCTCAAGGGTGCGTGCATGTACTTTTGACGCTTGTGCAGCGGTGCGGTATACCTCGCCTTCCGCTGCTTCCTTGGCTGTTTTGTAATCATAATCATCACACAATCATGGATGCCGCGGAAGCAATCTTGCTAAATCGCTCTGCTACCTCGCGGGCCACAGGTCCCTTGACCTCAGAACCCTTAGGAACGCCCTCATCATCTACTATGACTGCGGCATTATCCTCGAATTTGACCCTGAGGCCATCGGGCCTTCTAAACTCTTTTCTCTGGCGGATGATGACAGCTTTAAAGATCTGCTTTCTCATCTCCGGACTTCCCT
>JAQTXY010000390.1 GCA_028688535.1 Methanothrix sp.
ACAGCGTTCGGGACGCTGTGACCTGAGTTCGAATCTCAGCAACCCCATCATACTCTTCCTTTTGAGGTGGCTATTTGAAGGGCGAGAAATATACAAGATATGAACGTGCGCGCATCGTAGGAGCACGAGCTTTGCAAGTTTTCATGGGCGCTCCAGTGTTGATCGATACCGGTAATACCGACCCTCTCGAAATAGCGCTTGAAGAGATGAAACTGGGCGTAATTCCCATCACAGTAAAACGTGATCGCTATAGGTAGGTGAATTAGTTGGTAGAAGATGAGGTGATGACGGTATCGGGAGAATATGAGACTCTCATACCAATAGACGAGTACCTTGCTGCCGGCGTGCATATTGGTACTCAGCAGAAGACGAATAACATGATGCCCTATATCTATAGGGTGAGAACTGATGGACTTTATGTGCTGGATGTCCAGTCCACTGATAAGCGCATCCGGTTGGCAGCCAAGTTCCTGGCAAAATACGATCCCGCAAATATATTGGTTGTATCAGCTCGCCAGTATGGCCAGAGGCCGGCCACAATGTTCGCTAAGGCCATCGGTGCCAACGCCAATGTCGGTCGATTCGTGCCCAATACCTTGACCAATCCAGCCTTTCGGGGCTTCATCGAGCCCGATGTGCTTATAACTACAGACCCTAGCGGCGATGCTCAGGCGGTCAACGAGGCTGTGGACATTGGCATACCTGTTATCGCTCTTTGCGATACAAACAACATGACTTCCAATGTCGACCTGGTCATACCCACCAACAACAAAGGCAGGAAAGCTCTAACGCTTATCTACTGGCTCTTGGCCCGTCAGGTGTTGCGCGAGCGGGGCGAAGAGGATCGATTTAAATATACTATCTCGGACTTCGAGATGGAGTTTTGATCCATGCGGTTTCCGGCTGTTGCAGGTCAGTTCTATCCGGGGAGCGGAGCGGAGCTAGGGCATCAGCTGGACGGCATGTTGCATCCTGAAAACGAGATTTCGTGTCTGGGCGCAGTGGTCCCGCATGCAGGATATATGTATTCGGGACAAGTTGCTGCGGCCGTATATTCTCGCCTGCCTAAAGCGGAAACCTATGTGATCATAGGACCCAATCATCACGGCCTCGGCTTACCAGTGGCACTCTCGCGTGACTCATGGAGGACGCCACTGGGAGTGGCCGAGCCTGATCTTGAGCTGGCAGATCTGCTTGCAGGCAGCATTATCGATTATGATGAGACGGCTCATCGGCATGAGCACTCTATAGAGGTCCAGATCCCTTTTCTTCAGAAGCGATTTCAAGGATTCAAGATACTTCCCATCTGTATGGGTTTGCAAGATGAACAAACAGCGCTAGAGGTCGGGCAGGCGCTCTCGCGGGCCGCGCAAAAGCTCAATCGTAGCTGCATAGTGATTGCCAGCAGTGACTTCACTCATTATGAGCCACAAGAGACTGCCCGCAAGGTGGACGCAAAGCTACTGGAATCCATTTTAAATATGGATGTTTCAGAGCTTTACGATAGAGTATATCGCTATGATGCCACAGCGTGCGGCTATGGGCCGATAGCAGCAACCATTACAGCTACCTCTATCCTGGGTGCTAAAACCGGTCAGCTGCTTGCCTATGCCACCAGTGGAGACGTGAGCGGCGACTACAGTCAGGTAGTTGGGTACGCAGCAATTGCTTTTTCCTGAGGAGGCCCTTTATTGACTACGGCTTCGGCTCCCGGCAAGATAATTCTTTTCGGAGAGCATGCCGTCGTTTCTGGAGCTACAGCTCTTGGTGGTGCCATTGATCTGCGAGCAAAGATCAGCGTGCGAGATCTGCCAGGCAGCGTTCTGATAAAGACGAAGGATCTTACGCTGCAGGGATTCTCCTTTGATCTGACAACCGGTCGGCTTACCTGTGCCCAGGCGGCACATGCTACCAGATATATCTCTGCCGTGCTGAGAGAGTTCGATGTCAGAGATATACAGGTCTGCATTGAATCGAGACTGCCGGCTGCTGCCGGATTGGGATCATCGGCCTCGATCGTGGTGGCGACAGTAGCAGCTGTAAGCCGTCACCAGGGCCAATGCCTATCCTTAAAGGAGATCGCAGAAATCTCCTATCGACTGGAAAAGAAGGTTCAACAGGGGCTGGGCAGTCCCATGGACACCGCATTGGCAACTTACGGAGGCTACCTGCAGATTTCTCAGGATATTCGGCCACTTGATCTTCCTCCGATGAAAATGGTAGTAGGATACACAAAATTACCTCATGATACAAAGTCGGAGGTCAAGAAGGTGCAGGAACTGAAAAAACGCCACTCTGACCTGATCGATCCCATATTTCAAGCCATTGGAATTCTTTCGGAGAAGGCCGTCCCACTCATCAGAGAGCAAAATATAGCAGAGCTGGGCCAGCTTATGAACATCAACCACGGCCTGCTGGCGTCAATAGGCGTCAGCTCCAGAGAGCTGGAGGAACTGGTTTATGCGGCAAAAGGTGCTGGTGGAGCTCTGGGCGCCAAACTCACCGGAGCCGGAGGCGGAGGCTGCATGATTGCCCTACCCGGAGCCGATGGTGCTGAGCCCCTCATGGTGGCTTTGAGACAGGCGAGAGGTATTCCATTTAAGGTTCAGACGGGCTGTGAGGGTGTACGACTGGAGGGCGACTTATGACCCGTGTTCTTAAGATCGGGGGAAGCATTTTGACCGACAAGAGCCGTGAGTTTGCGCCTCGACAAGAGGAGATCACGCGCGTGGCAAAAGAGATCGCCATCCATCCGGATGATGTAGTGCTCGTGCACGGAGCAGGCTCTTTTGGACACATTCCTGCAAAAAAATATGGTCTGCCCCATGTGTTTAATCGGCAGGGATTGAGAGTAACTCATAGCAGCGTATCCCGGCTCTGCGAGATGGTAGTTGAGGC
>JAQTXY010000391.1 GCA_028688535.1 Methanothrix sp.
TCCAGTCGGACAGCATAGCAGATACGCTGGGCTTCGTAGAGGGAATGGGCATTCCTCACAAGGTAGCAAATGTGGAAGAGGTCTTCGATGACATCTTTGACGGCTTTATGCTCTCGGAAAGACTGGAACTGCCATTTGCGCTCATCATCGATGCCAGTGATTTGGATCAATCTTCCTATATCCCTACGAAAAGATGCATAGATCCTCCTCCCTGGTACTATCAGAGAGACATCACCCAGCATGTGCTCTGCCCTCCATTCTGCAAATATCAGCGGGACGTCCTGCAATGCAAACTGACGGGAGGTACCTGGAAGAGCATGGTTAAGCCGGCTATTCAGCCTCTATCCGAAACTCTGCCGGAAAAATGGAAGCCTGCTGCAAAGCAGTATGCCATCATTTTTGAGGCCCTCCGATCGGCTAAAGGAAGGATTGCAGCAGGAGACACCGGTTTATCTACTCTCTTTGCCCTTCCGCCTTACGATTGCATCGATGTGACCACCTACATGGGAGGCAGTGTTCCTCTGGCAATGGGCGCCCATATGGCTGGTGTCCGCCCGGCATGGGCAATCAGTGGCGACTTCTCCTTCATTGCCGCGGGACACCTGGGGCTCTTGGAGGCTGTGCAACGCCATATTCCGCTTAAAATTTTGCTGCTCTGTAATGGAAAGGCCGAGACAACCGGTGGCCAGAAGATCCAGGAGGGGTTATTGGATCGCATCCTCCTTGGTTATGAGGAGTATGTGTACTTCATTCATGATCCGTTAGACCGCAGAGAGGTGGAGTCTACTATAAAAAAAGCATCCTTTTCGCAAGAATTGAGCTTAGTAGTCGCAGACTTTCGAGAATCTCAAAAGGCTTGGCTTCGCTAATCATAAGGCAAGTAGAGGTAACCTGACGCCAATGTGGGCATAAATCCTCGATTACGCGCCCTGTATACCCAGCGCTTCTGCCTTCATTTTCTTGGCCTTCTGCAGGGCCTCGGCCCTCTTTTCCCAATTGCTACTGGTATTAATAGAAACCTATTGAAGCCTCACGACCTCTACTTCTTCCCAACCGAAAAAATGATATGATCGATTAATAACAACTCGCATTAGATCATGGGGGGTGTTTGAAATTGATTATGCTTAAGTTGGTTATAATGATATCTGCATTGCTCTGCATATGTATTTTGCCAGCAATAGGTTCAGAAATTACCCAATTTGAATGGATAGGCAAGGACGCTGACATGGTCGGCACATGGGACAACGGAAGTCCCGACGGGAGCTTGGATGGGCATTTTCGTATCGGCCTGTACCTTCCCGATCCAGCGGAGATTAAGTCCATCTTGCTTTATACTGCCGATGAGAGCGGCAACCCCGAAGGGGGGCAATTCTGGGATACCGCCGCCACCAGATACTACATACTGGGCGTCTTCGACCAGGGCACGCAGCTGAATTATAACCACGTGCCGTCATTGGAAACCTTCTCTGGGGATGTCCAATTCGACCTTTATGCTGCCGACTCAAATTGGTTTGTAAAAGGATACTTGTATGGAGTAGCGGTAACTCTGGGTGACGGCACAGAACTCAAGAAGCTGACTGCAATCGGAGAGTCCTTCGAAGGCCCTTCCGAGAGCCCGTCCGCAAGTTCATTCGAAATCCCTTCAGATGAGCAGGGCAGTTCCGGCAGATCCAAGATTGAAAGCATTCTGCAGGGCGACTCCAGATCATCAGAATCCGAATCGGAAGAGCAATCATCCGTTCAGAGTTCTCCAGGCGATTCCGCTGCAACGGTCCTGGACAGCTGGAATACCGGTGCTGTGGACAACAGTCCCACCTGCAGCCCGACGATCACTCTCTCAAAACCGCATATGATCACCTATATCGATACCTACCACTGGAATTATGGCCAGGGAACGCAATCAGGCGGAAGCATCAGTCTGCAGAATGGAGATGGCGAGACCTTTGGACCCTGGTCGGTTAAGGCCGATCCAGCCTCGGGTGCACTCAATGCCTGGTGGATCGCTCACCCCAATGAGATCATTCCAGCCGGAAACTACATAATAATTGATTCTCAGCCGGAGACATGGTCCCGGAATGAGCAGTCGCCTTGCGGTTTCGTCAAGGTTGAAGGATATCCTGTGAAAGCAGATCCTGTTGCTGAAGACGACACAAGAGGGCAGTCGGAAAGCAAAGGCACCGTTAATGTACATATAGCTGTAGATGGAGAGTGCAGCAATCCAATTGATATGCTCGTCGATGGCTGTGATAAGGGCCTGCCCGACATAGCGGTGGAACTGACCTTTACATATATCCCGCCTGATTATTCTGAGGATGTACCCACCATACTTCGAGAAACGACCGACGAGAATGGAATGGTTCATTTCCAGGATGTGCCTGCTGGATCGAAGTTCGTCCTCAAGACAGCTGTCAAGGCCATGGAGAAGGAGCAGGAAAGATCAATGCCTGATCCGGCTAAGGATGCATATTTCTCATTCGATTACAGATGCAAGGGCTCCTATCCTGAAGAGGAAAGAAAAAGACTGGAGCAGAGCGCCGGAGTAGGCCCGGATGGGCGAATCACCGGCATAGTCACTCCTGTATGCGGTATGGAAGGGGTAATATGCAGTCCTGAATGCGACCTTTATCCGCTTTGAGAAGTCATGACCGGACGGGTGGCATAGTGAGCCGATGTCCACTTTATTTTTTCTAAGGCTACCATCATTTCTCGGGACCTAATTTCGGCATCAGGTTGTCATCCTTCTCTGCCACCAGCCACCTGGCAAGTATTTTCTCCAGCTCCTTTTGTTGAACCGGCTTGGCAATGAATTCGTTCATCCCCGCCTGAATGCACTTCTCTCGATCTCCTTGCATGGTAGCAGCCGTCATGGCAATGATGGGAATGCCTGGATTTTGCGC
>JAQTXY010000024.1 GCA_028688535.1 Methanothrix sp.
CGAGCTTGTGCACATGCTGGATGGTAGTAGTAACGCCCACTCTACTGACCTTGAGGACTAAAGCGGCCTTCTCCACCACATCCTTAAGGTCCTCTCTCATCCTGGCCTCCAGAAAGATGACATTGCCCGGTTCTTCCTCCAGCGGTGCATGGCCCAGATGGAGCAGCAGATCCGCCTCCTGGGCCAGCAACATATCCACGTCGCAGGCCCCAAAGCAGGGATCTCCGGAGATGATAACCTTTGCTCCCGTCTTCTCCTCAATATGTCGGGCCACGGCGGGCATGGCTCTCTTCAGCCCTTCCGGAGCCTGCACTCCCACCAGACGCGCCCCGCTCTTCTGGATGAGGTCAATAGCCTTGTCCAGGTCCAGATCGTAGCCGGAAAAGCCTGCGAAGCCGGAGTTAGAACCAGCGGTCAAGTGTGCTCTGGCCACGCTTGTATTCCTCCAAAAGCCGCAATGCCGTCTTCTCCACTCTATCCTTATCAAAATCCCTTTCATCGACCAGGAAGGAGACAATCTCATCCACGCGGGGCTTTTTCATCTTGATCTCATAATCATCCGTAACATCAGGATGAAGGAAGAATTCCCGGATCTGTGCGAAATTTTCAATCTTCTCCTCCTGCTCAGCCAGAATGGATTCCAGGTCTTTCTTTTCCCGGATAAGTTTAAGTGCCGTCTTCGGGCCGACACGGGTTAGGCCACTGTTGTAGTCGGTGCCGCACATAATGCCGATCTCCACAAGCTGCTTTCGGCTGATGCCCAGGCGCGCCAGCCCTTCCTCTAAATTAATGACCTCCGGCTCCACATCCACGTAAATGTTCTTCTTGGGAAGCTTTCGTTTGCCGGTGATGGCCAGGTTCCTCACCACCTGGGGTGCGCCGAAGAGGAGGGAATCATAGTCCTGGCTTGCTACCAGTTCGACCTCACCTCTGGCGCACATATTGGCCGCCTGCGCTTCGCCTTCCGATGGCGCCTGAATTACAGGAAGCCCCATGGCTAAAATAAGCCGTCTTCCATCCTCCAGGATCTCGGAGTTGATGCGAGAAGCCGCCTGAGCATACTTGAATCCATCCTGGCCGGTGGCTTTTGCCTCTTCCCAGGCAGACGCCGCCTTCTCTCTTGCCTCTGACCGTTGGGCAAGCGTTTCTGCTTTAAATGTGGGCGGTTCTCCGTCGAAGATAAAGGCCACCTTGACTCCGGCTTCAATCAGGTTGGTAGTACGGTACAATAAACCGGAAAGATGCGAGGTCACCCTTCCCTGGCTGTCCATGAGCGGCGTGCCGTCCCTCTGCCGGATTATGCTCAGGAACTGGTAGAGGGTGTTGAAGGCATCGATTGCCACCCATCTTCCAGAGATATCCTTGATCTCGATATTCTTTCTTTGCAGCAGGTCTCCCAAATCAACTCCCATGTGTAATACCTTGTTGCTTCTCTATGATAATAATATCTTTAAATACGAGTTTGTGAGGATATAATTTGGATGTGCAGTTCATGATAGAGATTACAGAGGCGGCAGCCAATATGATCAAGCGCAGTCAGGTAGAGGGCAAAGTGATCAGGATGTTCCTGGCAGCGATTGATGCCACCGGCGCGAATTACGGTCTGGCTCTGGGAGATGAAGAGGCTGGGGACAAAGTCTTTGAGAGCCGGGGTGTGAAGGTCTACATGAGCCCGCAGGATACTGAACTGCTCAGTGAGACCATAATAGACTATGTGGACGACGATAGGGGAACCGGTTTCATAATCAGGGGCCCAGAGGATGAAATCTCCGGCTGCGATGCCTGCGCTAATGTCGATAGCTGTGATCATGACCACAGCAGTTGCGATCACGACCATGGCGACTGTGGATGCGGGCACGATGACAGCGACTGCGGTTGCAGCTAGCTTATTCATATTTTTATATAAATTATCATTTTTATAACCGGCATAACCTTTGGCCTGTTAATCGCAATCCTTAAATATGATACATGCTAGCATGCTACATGTTAGCATTTATAAGGTGGTAAAATTTGGGTGAGATTGGCAAGAGAGTTCGAATTGAAAGGATAATGGACAGAGAAAGCGGGAACACAGTTATCATACCACTCGACCACGGCATATCCGTTGGTCCCATCAAGGGATTGGTAGACCTGCCGGAAATGGTCAACAAGGTTGCCAAGGGCGGAGCCAATGCCGTTCTTCAGCAAAAAGGAATGGTTCGCCATGGACATCGCGGCTACGGTCGAGACGTCGGTCTGATTGTGCATATGAGTGCCTCAACCTCCCTCGGCCCCGATCCCAACAACAAGGTGCAGGTATGTCTGGTGGAGGAGTGCCTGAAGATGGGAGCAGATGCCGTGTCAGTTCACATCAACATCGGCTCTGAGACCGAGTCGGATCAGCTCAGCATATTGGGATGTGTCAGCGAGCGCTGTGACTTCTGGGGCATGCCGCTCATAGCCATGATGTACCCGCGCGGCAAAGCAATCGTCAACCCCAATGATGTGGAAGTAGTCTCTCACGCTGCCCGGGCGGGCGCGGAGCTGGGCGCTGATATCATCAAGACCAACTACACCGGAGATATCGATTCCTTCCGGCGGGTGGTGGATGGCTGTCCGGTGCCCGTGGTCATCGCCGGAGGGCCCAAGACCGAGACAGACATGGAATTCCTACAAATGATTGACGGAGCCATGCAGGCGGGCGCGCGCGGCGTGGCCATCGGCAGGAATGTCTTCCAGCACCAAGACCCTACAAGGATGACCATGGCCATTGCGGCTATTGTCAACAAGGGCAAGACTGCGGAAGAGGCGATTAAGATCCTGGGTTGATGGGAAAGCGCAAGAGCTTCAGGAGATTTGACGGAAAACATCCTTTTCTATTTAATATTTTTCAATCACTTGGTCATTTTTCTTTCTCCATTCATGGCGCACTTGATTCCACCTTGAATCTGCAAGTCTCACACCCGAATTCTTGATTAACTACCCACCCCATTTTGCATCTCATGCAATCCGACAACCCCACAAAGAAAAACGCCATTGTCTCCTGGACAGGCGGAAAGGACGGCTGTTACTCCTGCTATAAAACAATGAATGACGGCTACAATATCACTCATATCCTGCATTTCACCAACCAGAAGAAGACCGGCTCACATGAACTCAACCCAGCCCTCATCCGGGCTCAGGTCCAGGCCATCGGCCTTCCTCACCTGCAGCGTAATTTTCAATCCTACGAGGAGGAGTTCAAGAAAGCTGCCTTGGAGCTGCGAGCGCAGGGCGAGAGATTTGATGCAGCTGTCTTCGGGCACATCGAGACCCATAAGCCGCTGGTGGAGAGAATCTGCCAGGAGCTGAATATCGATCTGATCCTGCCTCTCTGGAAAGAGAACTCCGAGAAAATCGTAAATGAGATCATCGATGCCGGATTTAAGGTAATTCTGGTCAGCGTGAGGGATGGTTTTCTGGGAAAGGAATGGCTGGGCCGCAGTATTGATAACAAATTTATTGCCGATTTGAAAAAGGCCAATAGCGCTGTCGATGCATGCGGTGAGAACGGAGAGTTTCATACCCTCGTCCTGGACGGTCCCATCTTCAAAAAGAAGATAGTAATAACCAAGAGCGATCCGATTCATAAGGAAGGCTACTGGTTCATGAACATCACAACTTTTGATTTGCAGGAAAAATAAAATTGCAGGAGAAATGGGGATATGCGAGCACACGGATTCATGATTGATCACCACTCTCTTTGCCCTTAAACCTGCCAGATCTCTCGCGGCATATGGGTGAGGCTCACGGCTCCGCCCGGCCCCGTCAAGTAGGTGTCCTCTATTCCCAGCACACCCTTGGTAGGATAGATGATCTTGGGCTCGATGGCAATGGCCATGTTGCTCTTTATGGTATGATTCAGCGGCCCGATCACCGGGTATTCGTCCAGTTCTAGCCCCACTCCGTGGCCCACAAAGCCGCATTTATTGCCATTGGTCCCACCCAAATAGTCCAGGTAGCCGAGCCTTGCTCCCTCTGTTTCGGATAGCTCGAACAATTCCCTGCCCGTCCTGCCAGCGGTAAGCTCTCCGGCCAGCGCCTCCTCTATCTGGCAGGCGGCTTGATAGGCATCCTCTAGCTCAGGCTCCAGACGGCCCAGGGAGAATATGCGTGTAGCGTCCGCAATGTAGCCGTTGTAAATGCCCACGCTGTCCACGAATATCGGCTCATTTCTTTTGATCTTGGCAAAGCCTGCCCCCTGGGGAAACATCAGAGAGGTGCCCCGACCACCGCTGGGCGAGGCCAGGAAGCTGGGAAAGGCCGCCTCAGCCCCGGACATGACATGGCCCAACGGCACAATGCTGTTGAACCTGCGAAAGCGCAGGGACCCCTGATGGCCAATGGAGCGCATCACCGATTCCAACTGGCAGATAAGGTCTACCTCCTTCATGCCTTCTTCCAGAAAATCTGGCACCGAGGAGAAGCCGGCTTCCAGGATACGAGCCGCCTCTTTTATCAGGTTTAACTCAAAATCGGACTTCACAGAACGAATATGCTTGATTTTTTCGGCAACATCAACGAACAGCGCATCTTGCAGGGCTTTGTCAACTTTGAAGTAGAAGCTGCAGGGAAGCACATCCATCTCCAGGCCGACTGTAGCCTTCGCCGGGATATTCAGGTCCGATTTCAGATTTCTCATATTCTTTAGAGGTAAAACTTCGAGGGGTGATTCCGCCGCAGCTCTCTCCAGGCTTCGCTTCATCATCACCACCGGCTCGCCGTCTCTGGGAATGTAGACCAGCCCATCCTGAGCGGTGCCGGAAAAGTAGCACACGTCCACGGCATGAAACAAAAGTGCACCATCCATCTCGCCCATCTGCGACTGCAACGTCTTTATCCTGCTCTCGATCTCTGATTTGGGGGAAAGAACATACTCCATTTTGCTGACCTCATCAATCATTCCATCATTTCCATCATAAAGGTTGGAACGCCGTCTTCTGATGCGATACACCTTTATTTAGCTAACTAATGCCAAATGCCAGCCTAAACGAGAAACTGGATCGCGTCCTGGATAAAACGATTTTTTTTAAACTCAAGAGTGATATTTCCGATGATAAAACGGCCTTGCGGGCCAAAGGAATAATCTAAAACCTTTTTTCATAGTCCCACCCATCCCAAGACCCCAATCATCTTCAGTCCGATATAGATCATAAGCATCACAAAGATGTACTTCAGCTTCTCCGCCGGCAGCCTATGAGCCACCTTTACGCCCCAGGAAGCCGCGAATATGCTTGCTCCTGCCAGCAGTGCAAACTGCAGAAGGTCGATATAACCTACACAGTACATAGGAAGCCCAGGCATGCCCCATCCATTAATGGCATAAGCGGTAATCCCACCCACTGCATTGAAGGCGATGGTTACCGACGAGGTGCCGATGGCCTGGTACATGCTAAATCCCATGGCAATAACCATAACCGGCACCAGGATCACTCCGCCTCCTATCCCGGTCAGACCGGATATGACTCCTACTCCCAGCCCCCAAAGAACATACTGCAAGAGACTTTCTCTTGTCTCTCCCGGTAAAAACTCCTTGCCGAGCAGCAGATTCCTGGCAAAGAGCATCCTCAAGGCCCCAAGCAAAACCACAAATCCAAAGAGCATCCTGAGCAGATCTCCGGGCGCATGAGCCGCAATGCTCCCACCTAAAAAGGCTCCCAAAAGACCACAAAGGCCCATGATGACCCCCGGCCTCCAGAGAACCACTCCCCGGCAGCTATGGCCGCGGCATCCGGAGAGAGCCGTGGGCAGAACCACAGCCAGAGAGGTTCCAAAGGCAATTCTGGTGGCCAGGGTGGGATCGATTCCCATGGATGTCAGCACCCAGATCTGCACGGGCACCATGAGAAAACCGCCCCCGATGCCTAGCAGGCCGCAGGAAAAACCGACTGCTAGACCTGTGACCAGCAACGCCAGAGCATAAAAGAGAAGGGATTCCAAGATCACCATGATTTAGCGCTTCAATCGAATACCGGGCATTATGCCAACGACCTCAAGCGATCTTCAGCTCCCGATGCTTAGCAGCGATCTCATCCGCCAGCCGGTCCAGGCCCTGGAAATCTGCCTCTTTGGGATGGCCTTTGGCGACTACCGGATCGAAGAACTGCAGCTTCAGATTGGGCAGAGCGACGGTGATCTGCTCAAGCATCTTGCCGCCCCACCCAAAGGAGCCGATGATGGAAGCATACCTTGTCTTGGGCCGCAGGGCATTGGCCAGGATGGCGGCATAAAGTGCCAGAGGATGCGCTCCTGCCAGAATGGTAGGTGTACCTATGACCACAGTTGCCGCATCCACCAGAGACTCTGCCAGCTCTCCTGCATCGTAATTTGTGAGATCAAATTGTCTCACGCCCACTCCTCGAGATATGAGAGCATCCACCAGATAGCCTACCATGATGCGAGTGGACTCATGCATGGAAACATAAGGCAAAACAACCTGGTTTTTTACCCTATCCGAGGCCCAATCACGGTAGGCATCCAATATGAACTCTGGCCGGGCATAAAGCGGGCCGTGGCTGGGAGCAATTACATCCATGGGCAGATCTGCAATCCTAGCCAGGTGCCGGTTGATGTTCTGGCGAAAGGGCATCATGATCTCAGCATAATATCTCTTGGCAGCCCGGTAGACGACTGCTTCATCACTGGCATAAAGGTCGCTGCTAGCCAGATGCGAGCCCAAGAAATCGCAGGTAAAAAGTATGCGCTCCTCAGCCAGATAGGTGAATATCGTGTCCGGCCAGTGTACCCAGGGAGCAATTATGAACTGCAGGCTTCTATCGCCCAGAGATATCTTCTCGTCGTCTTTTACCTCCTTAACTCTATCCTGGCTCACCAGTCCAAACAACATGAGCAAATCCAAACACCTGGCAGAACCCAGCACTTTAGCATCAGGGTAAAGATCAAGCAGCCTTTTGAGGCTTCCTGAATGATCCTGCTCGGCATGCTGGGCGATGATGTAGTCGATTCTCTTGATGCCCAGCGCCAACAGGTTGCCTTGCAGCACATCAACCATGGATTCATCCACAGCATCGATAAGCACCGTCTTCTCGCTGCCCTGGATGAGGTAGGAGTTATAACTGGTCCCCTCCGGCAGAGGAATTAATGCATCAAAGAGCCTTCGATCCCAGTCTATTGCTCCTACCCATTTGACACCGGGTTTGATCTCTCTTATGAGCGCCATGATCTTGTCCTTATCCAAGTCCTTAATCCAGCTACTTCATCTCCTTGAAATCATCCTTCGCTGCACCGCACTGCGGACAGGTCCATGTACGCGGCAGATCTGCAAAGGAGGTTCCGGGAGCAATTCCTGAATCAGGATCCCCTTTTTCCGGATCGTAGATGTATCCGCAAATAGTGCACTGATATTTTTGAGACATAGCGAAAGATTCGGTCTGCAAAGTATTTAGCCCAATCGCAAGGAAAAACTAAATAATAATGAAAATCTACTGATATGAACTATCGGGGTGTGATAATGGCCAACGCCGCATCCAAACGAGAAGGCAAGTTCAAATGCAAGATATGTCGTATGGTCTTTGAATCAAAGGAAGAACTCAAGCTGCATTTGGCGGAGGATCATAACGATAATTGAACCGATTTTATAATCAAAATTCACCACATGAGAATGCTTGCAGCATGCCGCGCATAAGATCTTTTCCAAACCGGCATACTGCTCATCTTTATCTACTGTTCCCGGCCATGCTGATGAGCTGGATGCTCCAGTTCTGAGAAAGCGCGCACCAGCACCTCATTTATGGTGGGGTGAATTACCTGTGATTTTATGACCGGCATCAAGTCCTGATATTCAGTGTTCATGAGATAGACCACCTGTTGCACCAGCTCTGCCGCCATGGGACCGACGACTGTTGCACCCAGGATGCGTCCTGTCTCCTCTTCAAGTATCACTTTGACCAGGCCGTGCTCTTCTGCCATAGCCACGCCTTTAGCCACATCCAAATACGCAGCCCGCCCGATGAGCACCTCCAGTCCAGCAGCGAGGGCGTCCCCCTCCTTCATGCCCACACCTGCCAATTGGGGGTGAGTAAAGATAGCATAAGGCACGGCGTGGTAGTCGACGGCTTCCCGGTTCTCCTTATCAGCAGCTCGCAGCAGATTGTGAGAGACGACTTCAGACTCGTAGTTAGCCGTGTGCCGGAACATGTGCTTGCCGATGCAGTCCCCTATCGCCCAGATATCCTTTTTGCTGGTCTCCAGATACTCGTTGACAATAATCCAGCCACTCTGATCTGTCTCTATGCCGCTCTTCTCCGGATGGAGCATATCGGAGTTGGAGCGGCGTCCTGCTGCCAGGAGGATCTCGTCGGCTTCAAACTGATTGACGCTTCCGTCATCCATATTCCTGGCAGAGACAATTCTTTTGTCACCCTTTGTCTCTACTGAGATTACTTCATGGCTGGTGATCACCCGCATGTACTGGGAGAGCACTCTTTGCACCAATCCGGAGGCTTCCGGATCTTCACCCTTGAGAACCTGAGGGCTGCGCCCCAGGATGGTGACCTTGCTGCCCATGGCCGAGAAGAAATGGCCGAATTCGCAACCAATGTAGCCTGCCCCAATGATGATCAGACTTTGGGGCAGAGCCTCAAGCTGTAGCAGCGAGACATTGTCCAGGAAACCTGCCTGCTGCAGGCCTGGGATGGGCGGCACGAGCGACCTGGCGCCCGCGGCGATCACTATTTTGGGAGCGGTAATGGTCTTGCCGCCTACTGCCAAAACATAATCGTCGACAAACTCCGCTCGATCCTGAAAATAGGTTAAATTCTCTTTGGCTTGCAAAGCCTCTTCCAGATCGGAGCGCGTTTTATCAACCACAGCATGCATGCGGCTCATTATTGCCGGAAAATCGATCTCATTGATCTCGGCGTTCACACCTACTGCCCTGGCATCCTGGATGGTTCGGATAACATCAGCCGGATAGATGAGCATCTTGGAAGGAACGCAGCCATTATTCAGACAGGTGCCGCCCGTGGGGCCCTGATCCACCAGGGCGACTCTCAATCCTGCATGCCTGGCTTGAGAAGCCACATGCGTGCCCGCGCCCGAGCCGATGACGATTAGATCGAATTTGTCCATGATATCAATTTCTAAAAAGGCTTTGATCGCATATATATTTACGGGATTTGCAGCTTTTTTTGAGGCACATTGGAGCTGAAAAAGAAGCTGATGCCAGAGCAGTTGTCTGGTAGCAGGGCAAGCGCGCGCCTACGCTCGGGCGGGGAGCGCATATGTGCACGTGGGCAGACGCTTGCTGTGGCCGGGCGTCTTTCAGGGCGCAGGATTTTGGAAAGCGATGACAGTTTGCTAATGCGATTGGTTGATAATTATGACGGAATCGCTATGTAGATCTTTGGGTATCATAGTCCTGTTTCATCCATGTTCTCCAAATCGTTTTGATCCTGGTTTGTATCTTGTTTAGTGTATTCATTTTCTGGAGTCGTGCTAAATATGGCCCAATAAGACTCTCCCATATCCGGTACATCTTTTGCCGTTATCATCGCGGTCCATTTTCCTACCTCTGCATTTGGTAGGATATAGAATATCAGGGTCTTATTCACTCCATAGACAACTGGCGATTGAGTAGTCGAGTCTATCTTAACGCCACTGGGGGCGATCAAGGTAGCTTCCAGGTTACTAGTGACATTTAGCCAGGTTAAGACAAACAAGAGCGATGATATTTTGGCGTCAATAGTTGCATTCGATAATATTGTCTGTGCAGCATGTATCTGTCCGCTCTCTGGAATATATGTCGATATTTCTGACAAATTTCCAGTATTATTTGCCGCAAATGAAATAGGTAGACTGCTAATTACCAATACTATGGCTAGCATTAATTTTAGATATCTCATTTTATATCATGACTCTTAGGCTGTAGCCACCCAAACGTCGGTAATATCCCACCTGCCACACTCTTCCCAATAGCCCTTGGTTTCTGTTCGAATAGGACCGCTTTGCTCACATAAATGGTTTATACTGCATCGTGCAAATGGGGTGCAAATTCTACTATAATGCCCCTTCTCGCAATCCTGAGCATATCTAACCCACAGATCCTTCTTTACCCCGCCCACGTAGAATGAATAAATCACGAAAGTTCTTACGTTTTGGTAATCATTATCTTTGACTCTATCATATTTTGTACATTTAACTTCACAATTATCGATAGTCTTGGAATTCCTCCCTACAGATATTGCACTCGCGGGAGTTGCCAAGAATATAATCAAGAGAACCATCATTAGGACAATGAATATTCTACCGGTTGTCTTACCATCTTGTCCCAATTTCACAATCATATCCCTCATCACCTTGCAGCATTATTCTCCTAAATCGATAACAATAGGCGCAATCAATGCGTGACCCTCGTTCAGTTCTACTGACACCTCTGCAATGAAAATGTTAGTACGTCTTATTCTTTCTATATATAAGAAACTTTCCCTACCTATATTATCTATAGGGCCTATTCATAAATAGAGATCGATATCGGGTTATAGATCATTTCTATACTTATATGTAGCATTAAACGCATGTGATAATTTTTTAGTTATTGCATTTTTCAAAGGTATCTTAGGTTCAATGACAAGATCTACTTATTCTCTCCCTTGCTCTGCAGCTTGAATAGGCATATATTATATGCGTATAAACTAAATATTCAAAACAAGTATTTTTTAGATCATATATACAATCGACATAAACTATTTATAACAACATTAATGACTACAACTGAGGAAGAACAAATATGTATAGGAATCAAAATACCATTTATAAACTCGTCCTACTGATTTTTTTTTTAACAGGTGTATCTTCTGCTACGGTATCCGTTAGCAGCCTATTAGATAACGGTGAAGGAGCGTCCTCAGTCAACGTGAAATATGACTTAGATGTCGACACCGATCTCGCTCAGAGATTCGTTCTTGGTGACGGTCGGATATCATCGAGCCTATCTGTAGAAGGCAATGGCAGCAATAAAATTGATCAGACGGCGGGCAACCAAGAGGCCAGCGTTTCAAGCAGCATTGACTCAATAGGTTCTCTGAGCTCAACTGCATCCGGCTATGCTTCTTCGGATGTCGTACAAGTTGGACAGAATCTCCAATCCACCGGCCAATCTGATAGTACTGTTTCAGGTGCGAGTGGTTCTGTCTCCACAGCTCAAAATGCTGGAGTACTGGAGGGATACATGACTTCATCCCAGATGATAACGGCCGGATCTGGCACGATTAACGCTCTTCAAGCCACGAATTTAGCTGGGGCTCTGGGATATGCGGATGGTGTAGTCCAATCATCAGATAATATCGTTCATCTAACAAGTGGATTAAACGGTGTGGGAGGCATGAGCGGCTTTCTGGGGACTACTGCATCCGATGGTGTTAGCGCTTCGGGTTCTTTCCAGGCAGAAAGCCTTGAATCGAAGGCATATTCAGCGGTTAAGTCTACTTCTACAGATGGGGAAGCATATTCCTACCTTTCCTCAGACGGTCATCTGGAATCGAGCATGAGTGGTAGTGCTAACGGCCATGTGAGCTCAAACCAGGAATTAGATGCGAATGGAGGCGTAAGGGTATATGCTTCGAGCACCCCTGATGATTCTTCTGCCAGAAGTTATGATGTAGGTGGGGAGAGCGTATCGGGCAG
>JAQTXY010000392.1 GCA_028688535.1 Methanothrix sp.
CCTCAGTTCTGGAGATCAAATGGGCGTCTTGAGGTTCCTTTCGAAAAGAGCAGTAGCCACAGCGATTCCTGCAGAGGTCCGTCACCGGAAGAAAAATATTTTTAGAGTAGGTAAGCGTCTTCATCTTTAGGTTCATTATTAGCGACGAAACTCCACCAGCTTCAAGACATTTCCAAGCGGACAGTCCTCAGGGGCCTCGCCCACAATATCCACAATGGTGCATCTTTCGCCATCTTTCAGTCCCGATGGATGGCACATATCATACATGCTACATTCGGTATCCTCGCATTTCATGGCTTCAAAGACGATCTTAGAACCGGGAAATGCTTTTCTGGCATCAAAGGCGGCGATTATGGGACTCTCTGCCACCTCAACTGCCCGCACTCCCGCCTCATGGATAGGACAATCATGAATCAGCTCTCCACGGGTCCCCAATATCCTATATCGCCTGCTCGGCTCCAGATTGATGCACGTGTTTCTGAGCTTACAGGTCTCGCATTCCGGTGTGGGGCCCACGAAGGTGAACTCCAGGCCAATGCTGGCCAGTTTCGTTCCAATCAGTGTAATTTGTGTGGATGCCTCGGACATAGTTCATTCTCCTTTTTCATGATTATTATCAAATCAGATTATTCCGGTCGCTTCAGCTGCTCTGGTTGCAGCCATTTTGTTCAGACCCGAATCCAGTATGGTATAGCGCTCCGGTCGAATCTCGCGGGCGCTTACCAGGGCCGAGATCACGCTATCTGCATCTAAATCCGCTTCTGCAGCGGAAATGGGAGCACCGACCAATGCCAATGCTCTTTTTATCATCTTCCAGTCCCCGCCATGCAAGTACATCATTATAATGGTGCCCAGACCGCAAAGCTCGCCATGCAGAGCCCTTCCCGGTGCAATTTTGTTCATAGCATGAGCGAACTTGTGCTCCGAGCCGCTTGCCGGGCGCGACGATCCGGCGATACTCATAGCTACTCCACTGGATATCAGGGCTTTGATTACTATACGGGCAGATTCCTCCAGGCCCGGCCGAATATCTGCCGCAAGCTCAACAATCATGCGCGCGGTCATGCCGGAGAGAGCTGAGGCATATTCGCTATACTCCTCATTTCTCAGGCGATGGGCTAATTGCCAGTCTAGGATAGCAGTGTAATTAGAGATGATGTCGCCGCATCCGGCAGCTAAAAGCCTCGCCGGTGCCTGGGATATTATCTTGCTATCAGCCACAATTGCCAGCGGGGATTGTGCTTTAATGGACGTGGTCTCCCCATTGATCGTTAAAGATGCCTGGGAAGAGCAGATACCGTCATGCGAAGCGGCCGTGGGCACTGAGAGAAAAGGCACACAAACTCCTAGTGAAGCGAGCTTGGCAATGTCTATCGATCTGCCGCCACCCGCACCAATCAGAAAGCCGGCTTGCATCTCACGCGCCAAAAGCTTTGCGCGATCTACCTCTTCCAACTTGGAGGCGCTGCAAACAACGGTCTCTGACTCGTAGCCGCTATATTCCAAGAACTCAGATATGGCCTTTCCTATCACATCCTGGGTACGCGGGCCAGTGATGATGAGAGCTCGCCCTTGCAGCTGCAGTCGGCGGCAGATATCGGGCAACTCCTGTATCACGCCACTGCCTACCGCTACGATGCGCGGGAGTTCCATCCACCTAGATCCGACCATTGCACTCTCACCAGTGAAAAACAGGATGAGATGTATGTGGTCTATAGCGATATAAAATCATATCTAACAGGTCACAATCTCAGAGCGCAGATCGCAAAGAATGCGATCCCTTATGACATTGACGGCGGAGCTGGTCCTGTTGCGGGGGCGGGAGAGTGGTATCTCAATGATGTCTTTAATTCTTCCCGGTCTGGCGGACATGATCACTATGCGATCCGCGAGGTAAATGGCTTCGTCAACGCTGTGGGTAACAAAGACCACTGTCTTTCTCTCCTCTTGCCAGATGCGCAGAAGTTCAGACTGCATGATGTTGCGCGTCTGGGCATCCAGAGCTCCAAAGGGCTCATCCATGAGCAGAGCCTTGGGGCGGTTGACCAGAGCGCGAGCGATGGCCACCCTTTGCTTCATGCCCCCGGACAGCTCGTGAGGGTAGCGTGTTTCAAATCTCTCCAGGCCCACCATCTTTAGATACTGCCTGCCTTTGGAGAGACGCTCTGCCGCAGGTACGCCTTTTAATTCCAAGCCGAAGACGATGTTATCGATGACCGTCCTCCAGGGAAATAATGAGTACTCTTGGAAGACCATGCCTCTCTCCGGACCTGGGCCCTTTATGGGTTCGCCATCAAGAGTAACCGTGCCCTCCGTCGCCTCCTCAAGACCGGCCACAATGCGTAGCAGTGTAGTCTTGCCGCAGCCTGACGGCCCTATGAAGCAGATGAACTCATTGTCCTCTATCTCCAGATTGATGTCCTCCAGGGCTACCATCTCTTTTCCGTCCGCAAAAAATTGCTTGGATACTCCCTTGATCTCCAGCAGAGCCATTCAAAACATGGTATCACGGCGGTTAGGTATAGATCTTTCTATTCGAGAAAATCATAGTTCATGAAATTTTGTATTTATGTTAATATTTAATTAATTAGTTATATCTACATATTACGATTGTGATGATTAGAATCAATCATGTCATGCTTACATCCACTCGCGATGTTAATGTGTATGGATGAAACTTCTACGCATTTCAACCTGATTTTCGATTAGATCGTAACCAATCATTAAAAAAATATAAATAGATGGAACTTACGATAGCATATGATGTGGGGAGCCTTTTGCATGCGAGTGTGTGTATGCCCAATTATCGTCATATTGATAATGATTATCTATATCAATACTGGTATGGCAATTATGCCAAATGATAGAATTCAGAACACGCAAA
>JAQTXY010000393.1 GCA_028688535.1 Methanothrix sp.
TCTGACTTCTGATCCTGATGGGCTTGTCGGCAATTCTGGCAAAGGCCATTACCGGCGCACCTCTGCGTTCCACTCCAAAGGCCGGAAATGCCTGTGAGAACCTTTTGTCCTCAAAAGCAGCAACGGCGATCATTTCGGCTGCAGTGACCGATCCCTGACCACCACGACCATGTAAGCGTATTTCTTTCAAGGGCTGACCTCCAATAGTTCGCGCTTCTGACTACTCTTCTCCGCGAAAAAGTGATGAGTAAATATATCTCTTTCGGAGCCACGGCAAGTTCTTATGTAAGATGCTCTTCTTACAACCCTGGAATTAACCGCCGGGCAAAAGCTCTCGGCGTATGAAGGATAGTCTATGGATAACAGGAATGAAATACTCTTTGCGGTCCGAGAAGCTAGGAAGTTCCTAGGGGAAGCTGCAGACTTTCGCGTCGCAGATGCTCTGAACATCTTAGAGGGCATCGCGCCGTTCTTAAACAAGGAAACTATCATTGGGATGAAGTGCAAGAGCTGCGACAATTATGGAGCGGCAACATTTCCTTTGAACCGAGATTTCTGGGCTGTAGACGAGAGCGAATACTGCCATGCCAAGGATGCGTCCCTAAAGAACCTCACTGCTTCCAAGCTGGCTGGATGCCTCCAATACTCGAGCCAGGCTTCCAGTGATCTGATCGCCTTGGGTACGGCCATAATGGAGGAAGATCTGCGGCCTGCTTTTCATGAGAGAAAGCTCTATGATCGAAGCAAATTTGCCAGCTACAGCGTGGCCTTTAGGCTGCAATCCTCACCAGGAATGGTCTGCATTGAACTGGGGCACAGAACCGATGACGGCTTTGCCTGCAGCGATATAAAGCTCTACATAGTAAGAAGGCTGGACCCTGGGTTTGGGGCAGTGGCCTCTGCGAAGATTGCCGAGGCTACGAAGAAGGGTCCCATCATAGTGGTGCAGTCCAGTATGCAGACCAGAAGACAACTGGACATAGACTACGTGCTGGAATGGATAGCTGAAAAGCGAAAGATGGATATAGTCTATCTCTAGCGTTATTCTAGATGATAAATGATGATTAAAGGATGTTTTAGACAATGGCGCAACCGTTAGTGCCAGATACCAGCGTGGTAATTGATGGCAGAGTCTCTGCCAAGATCAAAGCCGGTGAGCTGCAGGGCCGCAGGATCGTGGTACCTGAAGCAGTGGTAGCCGAGCTGGAAGCTCAGGCCAATCATGGTAGAGACATCGGTCTAAGAGGATTGGAGGAGCTAAGGAAGCTCTCTGAACTTGCCAAGACGGGCAAGATCGAGCTGGAATATGTAGGCATCAGGCCCAATTTAGACCAGATCAAGCTCGCAGGTGGCGGAGAAATCGACGCCATGATTCGGGATGTAGCCCTGGAACTTGGCGCCTCCTTCCTTACCAGCGATCAGGTTCAGTTCCGAGTGGCGGAAGCTATGGGCCTGGATGTGGAGTATGTTCGCCCGCAGCGAGAGGCTATCAAGCCCTTAAGCCTGGAGAAATACTTCACCGATGATACCCTTTCCGTGCACCTCAAAGAAGGTGCCATACCCATGGCCAAACGCGGCCGGGTGGGAGACTTTTCCCTGGTTCGCTTAGGAGAGAGGACGCTGTCGGAAAGAGAGCTAAGAGACCTCTCTCGCGAGATCTACGAGAGGACTAAAGCGGATCCTGAAGGCTATGTGGAGATGGAGAAAATTGGCGCCGCCGTAATTCAACTCGGGCCCATGAGAATCGCTATAGCCAAACCTCCATTCTCTGACGGCTTGGAGATAACTGCCGTTCGGCCTGTAGCTAAGGTTAGCTTTGACTCCTATCGCCACAGCAGCATGCTAAAAGAGAGGCTGAAGGAGAGCCAGAGGGGCATCCTCATCGCCGGTCCGCCGGGATCAGGAAAATCCACCTTTGCCGCAGGTGTTGCCGAGTATCTCTTAAGCTGCAATTATGTGGTCAAGACTCTGGAATCGCCTCGCGATCTGCAAGTTCCCGACGAGATCACCCAGTACGGGCCGCTGGAAGGCAGCATGGAAGCCTCGGCTGATATTCTGCTCCTGGTCAGGCCGGACTACACGATCTACGATGAGGTCCGAAAGACGCGCGACTTCCAGGTCTTCGCAGACATGCGATTGGCGGGCGTGGGCATGATCGGCGTGGTGCATGCCAACAAGCCCATTGATGCCTTACAGCGTCTTCTCGGTCGCGTAGACATGGGCATGATTCCCCAGGTAGTGGACACGGTGGTCTTCATCGAGAAAGGCGAGGTCACCCATGTCCTGGATGTAGAGTTTGTGGTCAAGGTTCCCGCCGGCATGGTAGAAGCGGACTTAGCCAGGCCTGTGATTGTGGTCAAGGACTTTGAGACCGGGCAAGCAGAGTATGAGCTATACTCCTATGGCGAGCAGATCGTGGTCATGCCCGTCTCCAAAGAGAGCCGAAGGCCCTCCCCATCCTGGAAACTGGCTAGCCGCGAGATTGAGAAGGAAATATCGCATCACGTGCGAGGGCCCTTCCAGGTGGAGATGCTCACCGACTCATCAGCAGTTATCCATGTTCCCCAGGACGAAGCTGCCAGAGTGATTGGCAAGGCCGGCAAGAACATCGATCAGATCGAGAAAAACCTGGGACTGCACATCGATGTGCGCACTCAAGATGCGCCCGTCCCAGCAATGCCTAAGGTGGAAGAGACGGCCAAGCATCTCATCATCTGGTTAGAGGGCATGGCTGGAGAGTCTGTGGAGGTCTTCGTAGGCGAGGAGCCGGTCTTCACTGCCACCGTGGGCCGAAGAGGTGATATCCGGGTGGCCAAGTCCTCGGAGATGGCCAAACGCATCATCAAGCGCATGAAGGTCGGAGAGAAGATAGTGG
>JAQTXY010000394.1 GCA_028688535.1 Methanothrix sp.
CAGGGTTAAGCTCTCCCGACTTTATCCGACATTATATAGTTGACGCGACACTAGGCCGTCTTGTACTTCCTTGACCTTAAGCACGTACTTCTTTACAGTATTTCGGGAGATCCTGAGTTCGCGGGCTACTCGTCTGTAGGATTTATAAAGATCGTAGAGATCGACGATTCTGCTTATATCTGCCATCAATTTCACCCTAATGCCCACCTCTCGAAATACTTGGAGAGGGAAGGCTTTCCTTCTTAGGGTGGATCAAAAACGAATTGGCGTTTCCTTAAATAGGCGGGTCAAAATTGCGTTGGCGAAAACATCTTGAATCCAAAGAGACAAAAATTTCATATCAACCAGTTCTGCAATGCTGGGCGATGTGTGGGCAGTTACCATCTTTTCAACCAGCTCGTTTTCTGATGGCATTTTAATTATCCCTTCTGAATAGACTTATGGATATGTAGCATCAGGCTCACGGTGACCATTCCCTGCGCACCTACCTTTTTTCGAGCAAGCTGGAAGGCTGCTTCCCTATCTCTGCGAGGGAGGCGCGCAAACTCATCATGCTCTAGCTGCTTGTTGTTCATTTCAACACCCCATAATCTCGTTCCAATACACTATGGAGAGAGCACTCACGGCCGCAAAAGGAAGGGATGAGGCCTTAAGCTGTAGCAGTTGCACGCCCTCTCCCCTCCGGAAGCTTGCCGGTCATTACGTACTCCACCGCCTCGCGGGCCTGCTTGCTGGCCTTCAAAACCCATTTAGGATTATTCTGCAAAGCCTTCAGCCAGGAGCCAATATAAGCAGTCGAGTTTTGCAGGGTCTGGGACGTATCAAGGGCGGCAATCTGGCAGAGGAAGGCGGCGCCCATTTCGGCGGTGAGCTCCTCTTGGCTCCTCACATCCGTTCCCATGTGGTAGTCCCTGAGGGTATCCCGACAGAGCCTCCCAGCTCCTCCCGTCCAGTGGGTCAGCTCGTGGAAAGCTGCCGCATAATAATCTTCACTGCTTTCGAACTGGTCGAGAGTAGGCAAATAAATCGCATCGCTCTGCGAGCAATAATAAGCCTTCTCGATGTCGGTTTCTATGCGGGGGCCTCTCCGCCGCAGTAACTCCTCAGCGCTGACGATCTGCTGATTCTCCCGCTCAGCAGGAAGCTTCTTAGGCAAGCCTTTGGTCTGGCACCAGTTGAAGACGGTGTAGTATTTGAGGAAGTGTATGGTCTTGATAACCATCTCTCCTTCCTTATTCTTCTCCTCCTTCATAATGCGGTCTACAAAGACAATTGGCCGGCCCTTCTCACCGGCCCGGATGGAGCCTCCCATCTTCTGAGCCTGGCGGAAGGTGACCCAGTAGGGGCTTTCATAATTCGACTGCAAGAGGAGGGTATTGATTCCCTGGTATTCCTTGTTAGTGGCGTAGGATGTAGGCCAGCAGGCCTGCCAGGGCCGCCGCCAGGGGATTATGCCTTCCTCCAGCTGCTTTATCATTTGGTTGGTCACGACCTCGAAGACGTCCTTCATCTTGCCGGCCTCCCGGAGTCATCATATCCCAGGGCCTGCAGCTCTCCCAAGATGAGATAAGATAACGTGGTCGCTATTCTCTCCTGCTCGGAAAGAGGAAGCTTGAGAGCCTCCTCAAGGATCTCGGCAGGGCTCAAGGCTTCCACCTCCTGATTATCTCCCGGTGCCTGGGGGCTTGAATCCAGGATTGCCACCACAAGTCAAGGGCGACAAAGGCCACGGTTACGAAGAGCAGGCCAAAAAGGAGGAGATTGGCGTCTATCTGCCAGGCGGAAGTATCAACTAGTTTCTGCATTTCAATACCCCAGGCTGACGCAGTAGCGGTGCTCCTCCCGCTCAAGGTCCTTGTATTCCTTACAGTCCCACTGGCCGGCATCTCCCAGGGCTCTAAGCCGGGCCTGTATCACTTCCAGCCTGCGGGCCGCTCTGCAGAATGCTTTGTAGCTCATGGGGTGGAATTCATGCACCCGGTGAGCGGCGTAATCGTTCTCCAGGTATTCCTGGTAATCTTTGACCCTCTTGGAGTTGGCCAGGGCCGGGATGGATTCCGTATTCTTCCGGCCGGCTTTGGACTTTGGAGAAGGGGCCTTCACCTGGCGACCCTCCCAGCGGCTTCCTGAGCCGTTCCCATTTTCTCGCGGGGCGACGAGTTCCGGGAAAGCGGCTTTAAAGTGCCTGCACTTTCTGCGGTAGAGAAAGCCCTTGCAGGTGCAACCCTGCGGCGTGACACGATAATAGAACTGGCCTGTAGAGGAGAGCACCAGGGCAATTTGCTCGTAAGGGGTTTCAGGCATCTTAACCATATCGGGCTTGGCTGTAGTGGCCCGGCCGGTCATGATCTCGACCAGGGCCTGCACAAACCTAACTTCAATCATTCCTTCACTGGCTGCGGGCGGCAAAGGCATCTTTGCCTTTATCCTCTCGGCTTCGGCCTGGGCACTGGCCTTTGCCTGGTCTGCTACCTGCTTCATTCTCTGCTGCTCGGCAAGCATATCCTCAACGAGCCAGCTTGCTGGTGTTGCTTTTATTTCAGTTGCCATTTTTTCGAACCTCCCAAAAGTTCTTAATATTAAGTAGGCTTTTCAGCTATTTATAGCTAACTCTAGATAGCTTTAGATAGCTAAGAAAGCTAGCTAAAAAGTGCGCAAATATCAAGAAATAAGCCGCTACATCGCGAAGGCCCTTTTGCCAAAGATCTCAAACCAGACAGGCGCGTGTATTTTATATCAGTATATTATTTAATAACAATATATTTTGGTCGATTGGGCAGACTAACAAAATAGTTCTGTGGCATTTTTAGAAATAATTTACAAAATGTCATAGAACAATTCTCGGCCAGGTGCATACCACGCCCGGCCATCTCG
>JAQTXY010000025.1 GCA_028688535.1 Methanothrix sp.
TTGGATATGGTGAATCATCCCTATATTCTTCTATAACAACACCATGCGTGGCCGAAAAGTAGATCTCATCGAACTTGAGCCGGTCAGCATTAGCTTCTTCATAAGCATGATCAGTTATTCTGACTCTACCGGCCTCTATGGCTTCTTTGATGTCGTCGAGTTCTACCTGGCCGTTTGCATTCACGAATTTATAAGTTCATATTATGATTATTAAAGGTTTATGTCAATCTCTTCAACTATCATTGTGCTGCCGTTAGCCGTCGGATGACAAGGCTGGTGGCCTCAGGAATTGCTTCTGAAAAATCCTTGTACGTCTGTTGTGTGCTTTGCATCTTTATGGTGCCCGTAGCTACTCGGCGATAATTATCAACTAGGCAGCAGGAAGCAGCAGTCAAGTGATTTCTAGACGGGAAAGTTTATGGGATGAAACGACAGCTAAATTGATGATGGCCTAGCTATGAGCAGCGAAAGAATTACCTATCGTCTTCACGCTGTCCAACGGATGTTCGAGAGAAGAGTAAGCGCAGAAGAAATTCGATATGTGCTGGAAACGGGAGAAGTAATTGAAGAATATCCTGATGACACGCCATACCCAAGTCGCCTTATCCTGGGAAGTTATAAGGGTCGCCTTATTCATGTCGTAGCAGCCAACAATTGCCTTGACGATGAGATAATAGTAATCACAGTTTACGAGCCCGATCCCTCTGAATGGGACCCGGAATGCAGGAAGAGGATTTAATGAAATGCGTTATCTGCAAAAAAGCATCCACGAAGCCTGGAACGACCTCAATTACCTTTGAGCGGGGTTGTTTGACAATGGTAGTAAAATGCGTGCCTGCTCAAGTCTGCCCAAATTGTGGAGAGGCGTATATCAGTGAAGAGGTTACTGCCAAGCTGCTTAAAGATGCTGAGGAAAGAGCAAGCACAGGAGCACAGGTCGAGATCCTGCAGTATGTTGCTGCCTAAGTTTAGAGAGAGGACCACACCTAGTATCTCTTGTGCGTCATTTGTGCCTTCGTTCCCCTTTTGTGGTTTGTTTCGCAGTTGCTGGATATAATTATCCGCTAATAGTAATGGCGAACCAAAGACATTGCTTTTCAATTTCAGCCCCGGAAAACTTCAAACACCAGAGGCAGGCTCTCCTGGCCCTCAGGCCCGATCGGACATGTGCCCCCGAGCGCGAGCGCCTGCTTGCATGCGAACCCGCCTGGCAGACAGCGGCTGTGAACCGGATGGCCTTAGCCTGCGAGCGGCTCCTCCGACGCGGCCCGAGGGCTCTGGCAAAGATTGTCCTTTTTTCATCGAATCTTCGCGGCTTCGCGCCTTCGCGTGAGCCCGTGATATCGGCCCGACTGGCCTCTCAGCACGATCGCTCGTCAGGCAATCCAGCCCGCCCGGACGACATCACGCAAACCAGGACGGCCCGGCCCGATGGCGGCAGCCACCACAAAGGCACAAAGACACAAAGGCGCTGAGGAGGCATTTTCGAAACCAAAGCACTACTTCTCTTTCGATCTGCTCTCAAACTCCTGGAAGGTGCGCAGAGCTGAAGCCAGCACCCTGGTCTGGCCTATGAGCGCCGCAATGAACACCGCGTCCAGGATCTCGTCCTCGCTCGCCCCCGCGCGGGCGGCTGCGCTCATGTGCACCTTCAGGCACTTGTCTGCGCCGGATGCGGCGGCTGCGGCTACGGCCAGCAGCTCCGCGACTTTGGGCTCCAGGCTCTGGGGTCGCAGGGCATAAAAGTCCTTTAGAGCGGAGAAGATCATGAACTCCGGTCGGCGGGCCATGACCTTCAGGATGAAGGGCACGGTGCCCAGCATCTTTTCGGTGTCGTCGTAGATGTCCTCCTGGATGGATTCGGTATTTTCGAGGAGGGCTTTTATGAGGTCTTTGTTTTCGGGTTTCATTGCTTGTGCTGTTGGCTCTCCCATTCTTGCAGCTTTCGCCTTACTATCTCAGCACGTGGGTCTTCGATCTCTTCACGGATCTTGAGGGCGGCTTTGGCACATTCGATCGCCTGGTCTCTTTTACCAAGTTGATCCAAAGCGAAGCTCATGTTCCATAGAGCGGTTCCTTCGCTCCTTCTGTCGCCGATCTCCTGCGTTATTTTCAATTGCTGCTCGTAGTAGTCGATGGCCTTGCTAGTATTGCCGAGATAAGTATAGGCTACGCCCAAATTACCTAGAAGTTTTCCTTCACCCCTTCTGTCTTCGATCTCGCGTGCTATTGTTAAGGCCTGCTCGTGGTACTCGATAGCCTTGCGCATCTCGCCCATCCCGCCGTAAGCTCCACCTAAGTTGCCTAGGTTAGCACTTTCGGCCATTCTGTCTCCGATCTCGCGAGCTATGGCTAGAGCTTGTCTAAAATATTCAATGGCCTTGCGCATCTCGCCCATCCCGGCGTAAGCTCCGCCGAGGTCACCCAACCAAAGACCTTCATTACGTATGTCCTTGATTTCACGGGCTATAGCAAGAGCTTGTTCATGATGTTCGATGGCCTTGTGCACATCACCTAAAAAGTAGTAGGCATTACCCACATTACCTAATGCGTTTTCTTCCCCGCTTTTGTCTCCAATCTCTCGAGCTATGGCTAGAGCTTGTCTAAAATATTCAATGGCCTTACGCTGCTCGCTCAGCAAGGAATGGACACTTCCTAGCTCTATGAGGATCCTTACTTTTTCGCTTTTGTTTTTCATCTTATCGAGCAAATGCTCATTAATCCGTTTACGCCTCAGCAATTCCTCTTTATTCTGATAGCTGAAGTTCAGAGGCATGGACAGAGCCTCTACGGCTTGATAGGCCTGTCCATGATCCTCGCCTTTCAGAATGTGATACCCTCCTCTGTACCTCCAGAAGTCGGGGGCCTTCCAAATCACATCATCTAGTCCTGCTGGTGTCATGAAGATCAGGCTTGGCACGCCGGCATCATAAAAAAGCTCGCGAAAGTTGTTGAGTGCATCCAAAACATCCAGGGCAAGCGTCTCAGGAAGTGTCCAGATGAGAATCTCCTCCGTCTTTGGCTTGACGTTTCTAAGGTCTGAGATAAGGGTATCTCCGGTTTCTACCGGTGTGATTCTGGCAGAGAATCGAGATTTTATGACCTCTATGACTTTATCACGATAAGCTGGTGAGGCAACGACGCAGAGAATGAGGTTTCTTTTTCCCTGAGATATCTCCAGCTCCGTGAGCAGGAGATCGACCTCATCCAGATCCTCTAAGGAGATTGACTCCATTTCTCCACCAGCGGACGCAGCATGGGGTTAATCTCGCACCATCTTCCTTCTTCGTCCTCATACTCGACCGCAGTCAGGCTGAAGAGAAGCTCTCGGGTCAAGACCGAATCCGGCCCCTCTTCCCTTGCCTCCTTGCATTTGTTGATCTCCAGCAGTTTCTTTTTGTGGGCCTCGGTGAGGGTTCGGTCAAATGTCATCCTCAGCTTCTCAAGACCTGTAGCAACGTCATTATAAGATATGCTCTTTTGACCCATACGAAAGGCGTTAAGCGATGCTTCCTTCATAACTTCCACCAGCTCGGAAAGCTTGCCGGTAGACTCGATGGCATATAGAAGAACCTCCTGATTCAGAAGATCCGGCTCGATCCTGCGGGAAATCACATCTGAGTAGAACTTCCGGCCTTCTAGGTGCGGCTCTCCATTTTTCTTAAAAACCGGCATTTGCAGAAGGATCACATCGCTGGTAAAAGCATGCCTGACGTTCTCATACTGAGGATGAAATGCCAATGGAATGGGAAATGTATAAACCACAAAGCAGCTCGGCTCGATAAGGAGCTGATAGTTTTTATAGAAAAAGTCTTCAGACTGCTGGCCTCTTGCCAATTTGTCCAGATCATCTACTATTATTACCAATTCTTTTCCAGATTTTTCTTCAATATCCCCTATCATCCAGTTTAGTTTCAGAATGAGATCGCTGATCTTCTGATCCAGCTCTGTCCTCAGGCACTGCCTGGTCTTGGCTTCTCGGCTGAGCTTGAGAATGACGATCTGGCTCAAGGAGAGGCCGGCTGAACTCTGGCTGGTTACCTCCGCCTCGGTTATGTTCGTTATTCGCTTGGTGAAATCCTGGAAATCCGTCTCAATATCGGGATTAAGGACAATTCCTTCCACCCGGGCAATATCGTAGACTTTGAGCGCCATGGAAACGAAGAAGTCGCGAAAATCAAAGTCGCTCAAATTAAGATCATCCCGGATAGAGTAATTCACCACCAGAAAGCGACTTTTATCCAGGGCGGCCTCCAGGCGGTAAAGCTCTGTGCTCTTTCCAGAGCCTCTAAAGCCCAGGAACAGATACTTCTCCTTCCGGTCGGCAAGCTCAATCCTATCTTTCAAGTCCTGCATAGGTGATATGAGACCAGGCCGTTGTACGTAGAAATCCGCGAATTCTTGATATTCTTTTAGTGGCTCGACATAAAAATTGTTGTAAGCCTCTTTCAAATTCTTTGCCCTGGGCATGACATCATCCAACACACTGGTTAGCTCTCTAATATGATAATCATTTTGATGCCATCGTCGATCCCTAAGTCATCGTATAAAATAATGTAAAATTAAAAAAATGAAGCAAGAGATCTCTTTCTACTACCTTTTACTCTTCCAGAGTTATCGCCCGGATCTCTATCTGAAGCTGCGGCTCATCTGAGTCCAGCACCAGCTCCAGCCGGTCCAGCGGCTTGCTGGGATCAGTGTCCACCTTGGCGTAGAAATAATGCCCTTCATACCCATTGGTTGAGCTAGCTGTGCTCGGCCAGGAGTAGGCAGGCTCGACCTTGCTGTGCCTCCGCTGCATCTGATTCTCTGGTCGATCGTAAGCCCATTCGGCGATATTCACACCCATAATCAGATCAGTCGTCTCAACGCTACCATCCTCGTACCATACGTTGATTTGGCCTACTACTGTGTTATCTGATAGTCCGGTGCTCCAACCGGCAAATTCCAGAACATGCACCGCCCTAGCACTCCTGCCTTGCAAGCTGATGGAGTCAGCGGCTTGCCCGGCATTGGCCTTCAGCGCCACTCCTTCCACCTGAAAATCAATGCCATTGTAAGTATGGGAGGTCCCGGATCCTAATGCAGTGGACTGGCCGGTTGTCTTCTCGCCTTTCCAGGATGCCATCCATTCCAAAGCGGTGTCCGAATCCACCTTTCCGGTAAACTGAGGAAACATGAGCGTGCCGGTGGCCTGCTTTGATATGGCACACTGCGTGCTATCCCCATTGCAGTAAACATTCCAGTCTTTGGGCTTGTTTTTTCCTTTCCAGGATGCTATCCAATTCTGAGCTACGTCCCAGGGCACCCTTCCTGTGAACTGCGGGAACATCAAAACCCCAGTGGCCTCCTTGGAGATGGCGCATTCTGAGCTGTCTCCGTTGCAGTAGACATTCCATACGGCAGGCTGGATCGGATAGCCATTGGACTGCAACCAGGTCTGTGTCATGCTCCAATTCACTTCTATCTCCTAGGCCGAAACCACATTTATCTGAAAGCTCTTCTTATCCCCCACAGGCATTGAGCCCGATACCGTTCCCAGAGCTGCTTCTACCAGCCAGGCTCCTGCCCGATTAGGCTTTATGGTCATACTGAAGGTCAATTCGCCGCTGCCGGAAAGAGACCGGCTCAAACGAGAGGCTATGATGCCCGATTTGTCACGCAGCGTGCTTTCTATCTTGGTTCCTGTAGCCAGATTGGAGTAGACGGTATGCACCTTGACCAGGCTCTCCTCGCCTACCGCAATCGTGTCGGGCGGGACGACGTGTTCGATATTGCTGATCTCCACAACAGGCTTGTACTCAGGATTCTCCACCAGCAGCGTGAAGGACCTGCCTGCCACAATCTGGTCTCCCTTCCATATTTCCGCCTTGAGATGCCACTCGTTTATGTACTCAGGCCATCCTGAGGGAATGGAATAGCTGGCTGGCACCATGATCTCGGCGGGCGGGAACAGATAAGTGCCGCTGCCGGAGACGGTTGCTTCGCCGCCGCTCTGGAAGCGAGGGGGAAAATCGGCATAGGCGAGGTGCAGGCTCAATGTCGATTGCGCCAGGTTGGCATAGTTGATGCCTACTACTATGGGCACACGCTCGCCCACGGTTAGGGTCTCAGGCGACGGCGGATACTGAAGGGAGTTGATCTTCACTTCCCCTCCCAAAGTCGGCATAACTGCGGTTAAGATCAGGCTGAAGAGAATAATGCCAAAGCGTTTGTCTCTCATGACTATATCAATTATTAAAAGTTATAAATAAGCTTAAGCATCTCTCCCTCGTCATTGCTCATATTTGTCTTGCGAGATTACATCTGCCTCAGCATACGATTTTTTCGAAACAATCCTTGCAGAGCACCTTTCCTCCAGCCGTCCTTCCCAGGATCTCCATAAAGCCTTCCCCGCACTCCTGGCATTTGAGTGATGGATAGATCCTGGCTTTCTCGGGTGCAGGAATGTCTACATTCCTCACGGAGAGCAGATCCTCGTCCTTGCCGTTTAAGATATCCTCGATGACCCTGGCCCTCAACCTCTCAAATTCCTTCTTCTCTTCCGCGGAAAGATTTCCCGTTGCCGCCTTCTGGCGCAGGGCGTCCATCCCCTGGAAGACATCGCCCTTGAAGTAGATCCTCAGCGCCCTGTCATTATCGCGAGAGTAGAAGGTAAAGACCTGCTTGCCGTTATCCACAAAGATCAGATTGCCTTTTCCTGCTGTACATCCCAAGAGCGACTGCACCGCGTCCACGCTACAGGATTTGTTCTCGGCAATGCAGACCAGCTCCTCATCCTGGGAGCGGGCATAGTGCTCTTTGGCATACCTTGCTACCCGATAGCCCATTGCAAGGCCCGGGCAGATGTGGCCGTGAAACTCAGCCGCTTTTTTAAAGTCTTCTTCCATAACAGTCTCCTGGATTAAACCCATGTTTTGAATGTTTCAAATAATTCAGATGACTAAGAATAAGTAAAGAACGGTCGATGCGGGAAATAGTTCACTTGAGATAACTCATTGAATAAAAATAAAATAATAAGCGTTAGCACATCTGTTTTATGTAAAAACCTTCTCCAACATGGTGGCCCTTGTGCCTTCTAATTGTGGTGTCTGGCTGGCCCCAACTCCTTTAAGGCAGGATGTAACCATCTTGTCCAGTTCAAGTCGCGTGACATTGCCATTCTTGCTCCTCAGGCTCTTGCAGAATTTTGCAAAATTATTAACTTGTAGGATTGCGAAGGACGGAGCGGGAAGTCCCCATCCTTCAGGACGCGGTAGTTCACGCATTAATTTTATATGATATGATTTAGAAGCATGTCCTGGCGAATTTGAGGATAAGCATGTGATTGGATGAATAAATATCTTAAGACGGGTCTCTTCGGTTTTCTCCTTTGGCTGATACCTTTTGCAGTATCTGTTTTGATCTTCCCGCTGCGTGTATCTCAGCGACAGCTCTTTGAGTCGATCATGCCCGTAGTAATTGCAATCTGGACGGTGTTCTTCTCCATTTTCTATCTATCCCGGATAAAGAGCGGTTTTCTAAAAGAAGGCATCTTCATTGGCATTGCCTGGCTCTTGATCAGCATAGTGCTGGATCTTATGATATTCATTGCTGGCCCATTAAAAATGTCTCTTTGGGATTATGCAAGGGATATTGCAGTTACCTATCTCATGATCCCCACGATCACGACCGGGTTCGGCTATCTGGTGGAGCAGCGTGCTCGAATAAATCAGATGGATTGATTTTTCCAATGCCTCCGCCTCTTCCTTTTTTAGAAACGGAAAAGCCCCACCCTTCCAAAAGTGCCCTTGTTTCCCCTTGTCCGTGTAGCAGCACCTCGACCAGATCCTCCGGGCAATCGATGTCAGATCCCGCACGAAAAGACTCGAAGACGCAGACATCAAGGTCAGCTTGTTGGACATAGTCCAGATGCTTGGGAAAGCTCAGACCATGGTAGCAGGTGCGAAACTCGGGGGCCATGATGAGAATCATGTTTGTCCCGCCCCCTCTTCCCGGACAGATCACCACATCGCCCAGGCAGCTCAGAATACCAGCAACATCCTTTTGCGTCAAGAGAGCCAGATCGGCCATGACGATCAGAATATTCGATGGCCACCCTCGCGAAGCCTCATCGGCGATAAATTCATTGAGGGCATCATTCAGATCCAGCTCCGACTCACGGATCTCGATATTGCAGCCTACGTCCGTATTGTCCAACCCTGGTCGGGAGAGAATTGTCACTCTGCCGAAGTCTGAGACGATTCCCAGAACGTCTCTGAGCATGGCAAAGGCCAAGAGCCTTCTCTCCGCTGGCTTCAGCACCGGGGCCAGCCTGCTCTTGGCATTGTCGAGCTTGAAAGGCACTACAATTCGAATAGGTCTTTGCACGCTCGTGGCTATCTTCGGCAGCCGATAAAACCTTAACTCTTCAACCGGGGGCGGATCACATCTTTCTCCTCCGCCATGAAGACAGAATCGCCGCCTGAGCGAGGATAATTCAACCCGCGAAAAACGACCGCCGGAGTCCCGTCTCCTGCCTCGCCCATGAGCAGATTGGCCATCGCTGCGATCTCGTCCACAATGGCCTCCAATGTGATTTCCAGAGCCTTGCCATGCAGATCTTGCTCTCCGCGCCAGTCGCGCAGAGCGGCTATCCCTGCCCAGCCTATGGCCACACCCGCCACGCCGGAGCGAAAGGGCCGGCCGCAAGTATCGGTGATGATTACAGCTAAGTCCTTTCCCAGGCTGGCGCATAATCGCTTAGCGCTCCCGCCCGGGTCTTCGGGCAGCAGCAGTATGCGCGCGTCTCCCACATTGGACTGATCGATGCCGGCGTTAACACCCACATGACCAAAACGAGTCTGTACCAGCAGAAAAGGATGATCGATCAGGACATCCAACGATTCCTCCAGGACTGCCTGCACAAATCTGGGATCTTTGCCGATATTTTGGGCTATGGCAGCAGCCCTGTCGGTGGGATGATAGCTTTCCAAATCTCTGAATCGTCCCTCCGACTTGGCCACAATGGTGCTGGCAAGACAGAGCACATCCCCCTCCTGAAAATCAAAAAGAGATTTGATCAATGAGGCGATATCATCGCCTTGCTTGATGATCGGCAGGCCGCGAATGACATAGCCTTGCAATGATGGCACGGATGAAGCCACGTTTGCTGACATCTATTCTACTTTAACCGTGCCTCAAATGGCATCTTTCCGAGGCGATAGAGCCTTGCTTGGACCAGGAGATCGAGCAGGTAGGAATAATTTTCTGCGACGATCGCCGCCCTATCCTCGCTGATCTCTATCCAGGGAAGACCGCCATATCCTAAGGCATATTCCATCCAGAAGGATGGCGGAGAAAACTCAAGCAGATACTTGTTCTCCTCATTAAATGTGAGGGTGATTCTCTCTTCCATCTAAGGCACCTTGCCGGTTCGCTCCACAACCTCAGCAAAGGCCAGAGTTCCGCTGATCTTCTTAATCTTGGCCTTTACGATCTCGCCCTTGACGGCGCTGGGCACGAAGATGAGGTACTTATCCACTTTGGCTATGCCATCGCCCTTATTTCCCACGGACTCGATGCGTAGCTCATAAGTCTCTCCCTCTTCGATGAGATCCTTTTGTACGATTGTGGTAGCTTTTCTCTTTCTAACCGGCCGATGAGCGCCACAGGCATCACACTTGAGTGTCAGAACACGATCGCTCTTGAGGAGGTGGGTATCGGGCAGCCTGCACTCTGTGCAGACTACATACTCCTCAAAATAGGACTCTATCTGGCGGGCGATGGCAGTCTCGCCGAACTTTCCCTGAAAGACGCCGCGCTGCCCTTCGATCTTGCCAGCTGTGCCCATCTCCTGGAGCAGATACTTCATGAGGTGCTCAGGTTCGCGATTTAGAGTGTCCGCGATGCTCCCGAAGTTCTCGAGGACGGTGGTCTTGCCTTCGTAAAAGACTTTGACGGAAGGTATGACGAACCGCTCCTTGGACTCCCGAGTGGCCGGCATCTTCTTTATGGCCCGATCTAGGCCCGCTAAATAATCATCCATCCAAATACCTTAGTTTATTTTATAAGTTCTTGACCAGAATCTACAACGATCTGAATCGGTGTCGGCAATTTATGCCCTGCTCTCGTCAATGCCACCTTGGCATCGTTAAGGTATGCAGGGGGTATTCCCACAGTAAAGAGCTTCTGGCCTGCTTCGACCCTGGCCGCAGTTCCCACAGCCTTGCCAAAAGCCATCCTCATACCGCTGGAAACACGGTCCGCTCCTGCGCCCGTTGCCTGCTTATTTTCCCGGATGACGTGGTGGGGATAAGTGCGCAGTTTGAGGTGGAAGTTGGTTCTGCCTACCACTTTCATGAGGTAACGGTTAGCTGAAACTCTGGCCGCTTCGAGAGCGGTATGCCTGATCTGGCAGGGCTCTTTGACCACCAGAGTGAGCTGGATGGGAAAGTCTTCAGTCAAATTTCCCATGTCATAGTGTACTACTTTGCTTCCAGGAACGCCGCCCATGTATTTTCTGCGTGTGTAGGGCCGTTCTCTCCTTCTATACATGCTTGCTGGCTTGCGTGTCAAAACGAAATTCCTCCAATAATCCTGAGATTGGTGCTACTATGCACCTTGCTTATAAGGTTTGGCCTTGGCTGCCGGGCTTATGCCGTGATGGGTGTAGAGTGAGATATCTCCCCGGCAATAGACTTCTTCATGAGTGTGCGGATATCTTCCGGACTCTTTGCATTTGCAACTGCCCACATGAGCTTAACCAGGGCCATCTCGGGCAGCATATCCTCGCCCTCAATCGCACCCGCGTCCAGCATGTAGCGTCCCGTATCGTATACCCGATCACATATTCTGCCTCGCAGGCATTGCGAGGTCACCACTACAGGTATATTCTCCCCTGTGGCTCTCTTAATGCCCTCTATCCAGTCGGATGCTACATGACCCAGGCCCGTTCCCTCCAGTACTATGCCGCGATATCCCTTATCAATATAGTAGTTCAAGATCTCCGGCGAAGATCCGGGTGTGTATTTGACCAGGGCGCAGTGGGACTCGAGCTTGTCCATAACCTCCAGCTCCACCTCGCCGCGTCGCCGGTAAGGCTGGTAGGTCTGAATCTTTCTAGTGAGGTAGTCCACCTTTCCAATCGGCGCTTGATTTATGCTCTGGAAGGCGTCCCGGCGGGAGGTATGCATCTTTCGCACCCTTGTGCCGCGGTGAATTGTGCAGTAGTCGTCGCTGGTTGTACCGTGCATCACCACACAGACCTCAGCAATATCGCTGATGGCGACAGTTGCCGCACAAACGGCATTCATGGAGGCATCGCTGCTGGGTCGGTCGGAGCTCCTCTGCGAGCCGACTATGACTACGGGCACCGGTGTCTTCAGCATGAAGGAGAGCGCCGCCGCGGTGTACATCATGGTATCCGTGCCATGGGTTATGATCACACCCTCTGCGCCGGCTGAAATCTCTTCTGCCACAGATTGCGCGAGCTTTATCCAGTATTCGGCGCGCATGTTCTCACTCAAGATCTGATAGAGGACACGGGCGTGGTAGTTGGCGATCTCTTCCAGCTCCGGGATGTCGGATATAATCTCGTCGGCAGAGACCTG
>JAQTXY010000395.1 GCA_028688535.1 Methanothrix sp.
AAGATCCCTGGGATAGACTAAGGGCATTAAAGAAGGCCATGCCGAATACTCCGATGCAGATGCTGCTTCGCGGGCAGAACTTGGTCGGATACAGGCATTATGCTGACGACGTAGTGGACAAGTTTGTGGAGAAGGCGGCTAATAATGGTGTCGATATTTTCAGGATATTTGATGCCGTGAACGACATTCGCAACATGGAGCGGTCGATTCGAGCTGCGAAAAAAATGGAGAAGCATGTTCAGGGCGGCATTAGCTACACAATCAGTCCTGTACATAGTATCGAGGTCTTCACGCAGTTTGCCGTCCAGCTGGCACAGCTCGGATGCGACTCGATCTGCATCAAGGATATGGCTGGACTGATAACCCCACAAAATGCCTACGACCTCATCCGGGCTTTGAAAAAAGAGGTCAACCTACCGGTAAATCTCCATACGCACTGCACCAGCGGCATGGCTCAGATGAGCTACTTCCATGCCTGCCAGGCGGGAGTCGACATCCTGGATACTGCTATATCGCCTCTCTCCGGCGGCAGCTCGCAGCCCGCCACAGAGAGTCTGGTGGCATCACTGCAGGGAACGCCCTACGACACGGGACTGGATCTGGAGCTGCTTACCGAGATCAAGAGGTACTTCGAGAAGATTGTGGAAATTTACGCGCCCGTCTTTAATCCTATCACGGCACGCGTGGATACCAATGTCCTCATCTATCAGGTTCCGGGCGGCATGCTTTCCAATCTGGTATCTCAGCTCATCGAGCAAAAGGCAATGGACAAGTGGGAAGATGTGCTGGCAGAGATACCGAAGGTTCGAAAGGACCTGGGATATCCGCCCCTGGTCACCCCCACCAGCCAGATAGTAGGCACGCAGGCCGTTCTTAATGTAATTACTGGCGACCGATACAAGATGGTCCCCAAAGAGGTCAAAGACTATGTCAAGGGCCTTTACGGAAAGTCGCCGGCTATGATCGACCCTCAGGTCAGGCTGAAGGTGCTCTGCGATGAGGAGCCAATTACCGTGCGCCCCGCGGATCTGCTGGCGGCGGAATATGAAAACGCCAGGAAAGCAGTCGATGCTTTAAAATTGGCCAAGCAGGAAGAGGATTATCTCACTTATGCTCTCTATCCACAGGTGGCCATTAAGTTCCTGCAGGGTGCAGTCGTGGAAGAGCAACTGGTCAAAAAGAAGCCTGCTGCCGTGGCCTCTGCCCCTCTCAAGGCAGAGCCTATGGCCCTCAATGTAGAGATTGACGGCGAGTCCTATCTGGTCAAGGTTGCCCCAGCCGGCATGACTATCGAGGAGGCTGTGCCCAAAGCTCCCAAGGATGGATTAACCGTGCCCATGCAGGGTGTTATCATACGCTATAAGGTCAAGAAGGGCGAAAAGGTGGCCGAAGGAGATGCAGTGGTCGTCATAGAGGCCATGAAGATGGAACAAAACATCATGGCCAATAAGAATGGAACTGTAAAAGAGATCTATATCAAAGAAGGGACCACCGTCAATCCCGGTGACGTGCTGATGTCCATCGAATAGAGGTGTATGATAAGTGACCGTTAAGAGAGAACAGGTGCTCATTGAGGCTCTGCCTTACATTCGTGAGTTCTATGACAGCATCATGGTCTTCAAGATCGGCGGATCTATCATGTCCGACCGTACCGTCCTGGAGGATTTCATCCAGGATGTGGTGCTCCTCCGCTATATCGGTATTCATCCCATCATTGTACACGGCGGCGGACCAGAGATCTCCCAGGCCATGGAGAAATTCGGCAAAAAGGCCGAGTTCGTGGGTGGATTGAGAGTCACCGATAAGGAGACACTGGGCATCGCACGCATGGTATTGCTGGGCAATATCAACGCGGAGCTTGTCAATCTCATCGGTAAGCACGGAGGCAAGGGCATTGGACTTTCCGGCCAGGACGGCATGTTCCTTAAGGCCCGGAAAAAGGCAATGCTCAAGGTGGAGGGCATGGAGCCTGTAGACCTGGGATTTGTGGGCGATGTGGAGAAGGTGGACCCGGAGATACTCATGATCATGGCCGGTAAGGGCTATATTCCTGTCATCTCTCCAATTGCCGCTGACGACCAGGGCAATAACCTCAATGTTAACGCCGACACTGTGGCCGGAGCTGTGGCCGTGGCCATGCGGGCCAAGAAGCTCTTCTCCATCACCGATGTGGAAGGCGTGCGCATGAATCCGAATGACCCGGCGAGCGTCATCTCTGAGTTTCCTGCCTCCGACTTCGACCGCTTGGTGGCGGAGGGTGTCATCAAGGGCGGCATGATCCCCAAGGTGGAAGCTTGCGTTGCCGTCGTGCGAAGCGGTGTGGAGAAAGCCCACATCATAGATGGCAGAAAGCATCATGCCATACTGCTGGAACTGCTCACCACGGAAGGCGTGGGCACCATGATCCGCAGAAACTAAAAAATGAGCTTGGGCGGAAAAATTTAAAGCTGTCAAGAAACCTGTAAGGAAAGGCCTTTCGCATGAATGAACTGATTCCGCTTCAGAGTCTCGATGAAGGTTCTGAAGTGCGATACCTTTCTCAGTTAGCCATTCATATCTAGAAAAAAAATTAATGGCACACGTGGTCTTAATTGCTAGCTGATGGCGATATGTACATTTATGTTTGAATCATCAATTCCTATGCTCTTGAGATATTTATTTTAGGATAATTGTAATCGATTTAACGGCATATAACCATTTCTCCCTCAAAAATATGTATTTTATGCTAAAAATTAGAAATAAACTATTTGGTCTGTATTTCCATAGGTCTCGGCATTCGCTAAATCAGTCATCGCCATTGCTTTGGGAATGACTGCTTTGGATGCTGGGTTCAGGGTTCGGTTCTTCAACGCTTCAGACCTGATGGATCG
>JAQTXY010000396.1 GCA_028688535.1 Methanothrix sp.
TTTCCTGGCCGCGGAACCGCTGGATTATGAAGAGGAGGAGCAGTCGATGCTAAAGGTGGCCGAGGGTCTGGACATTGCCCTTTCCATCTGCGAGAGCGGCTCCTGGGAGGAGCTAAAAGAGATGGCAGAGTCCTTTCGACCTCATCTGGTTCACCTGGTCGGCCAGGCAAAAGTCTCCAGTGGCGTAGCGGTATTCTCCTTGCAGGGAGCAGCAGGCCGATCTGATCTGCGAAAGGCTGAGGAGCTGGCCGCAGCTCTGAAGGAATCCGGGCCTGTGGGCATCATCCTGAGTGGACGGCAAAGTGAGAATCCATCAGCAATTCATCTTCTCTGCCAAGAGCTGGCAGAGAGCATTCCTCTGGCAGTGGCCTGGAATGCACCAACATCTGCCGGCAAGAGCCTTTACCAATCCCTGGCCGCTGGCAGATCAATGGACGAAGCGCTGCTCTCCGTGCGCCGGGAGATTGCGGTTGCTTCTGCTATTAGTTCGACTCAAGTCTCGGTTCCCGCAATGTACTCGTTTTATGATCTGCCCAGGATCTACGACCCCCAAGAGAGAGCGGCTGCAACTCCCTCTTGCCGGGAGCTGGTCGCTTTGCCGGGATTGACGGAAGGTCGGACAGAGTGTTTTGTGGACCGCAGACGCGATCTGCAGCAGCTTGCTGTCGCACTGCGAGAAGGCAGTATGCAGACTCTGATCATCACCGGTCCGGATGGCAGTGGCAAGAGCACTCTGGCAACTTATATCGCTCGCCAGATGGCGCAGGCTGGTTACAGCATTCTGGTCGTTTACGGCTCGCCTCATAACCGCATAAGCTCGGCCCGGCTTTTGGAGGCGGCAGTGGGCCATTTGAGCGCTATGGGCCAAGAGACTCTGGCAAAGAGTCTCAAAGACCCGCAGCGTACTGCCCGGGAGAGACTGAAAATCCTGTTAGAAGCAATGAAGACATCTCGCATCCTGATGGTTTGGGATGATCTGCGGCTGGACGAGAAGACCGGCAAAATTTCCGATCCTGATCTGGCCGAGTTCTACATGCTAATGTTAAGAGGCATGATGTCGAGCCGAATTATCATCACCTGCGAGAAATTACCGGCCGACGCCCTGAGCCTGCCGGCGCGCACAGCGCAGTGGAAGCTGGAGGGGTTAGGTCAGGCGGCGTTCATAAGATATCTTCTCCAAGACGAGGCAACTGCGGATCGCTATAAAAAAGGGGAGATCACTTACGCCCAGCTTGCCGCACACTACCATGCAGCTTCGGGCCGTCCGGCTCGCCTGGCTCAGATAGGTAAAGCTCTGGGGCAGGGGGAACTGGCTGATGACGAGGACCCGCTGGCAAAGCTCACCTCTCGCCTGAGCTCTGCCTCCAGCTACGCCCTCTCTCAGGCCGCAGTCTACGAGGTGGCTATAAGTTCTGCCGGCCTGGCAGCGGTATGCGGCACTACAGAAGAGCAGGCTGGCGCCAACGCGGCCACTTGGCAGGATCTCTCCCTGGCCTATTCAGCCGGAGAGCTATGGGCAGTACCCTCGACCCTTCGTGCCTCACTCCTGGCGGCCCTGAGCTTGGAGGAGCAGCGCGCCGCGCAAAAGGCGGCAGGCGATTTTCTCAGGGATCTGGCCGAGGCAGGGCGTTGTGCACAGTTAGGTCTCTCCCGGTTAGACGTTATGCTGGAAGCGCGCGGGCACTATCTGGCTGCTGGGGAAGCAAAAAATGCCATAGCTGTAACATCTCGCATCAGCGGCTATCTGCAAAGGCGAGGTTACTACTCAGAGTTGATAAAGCTGAATCAGGAGCTTTTGGATATGAACATGCCCAATGCTACGCCTATTTCCTGGATCGCAAAGGTCCATCTGGATCAGGGAGAATACAAAAAGGCAACTGAGTATTATGAGCGGGCTTTGCAAATCGCTCCGGATGCAGATCTCTATCATGGTCTGGGCACGGCTCTCATGCACCAGGAAAAATATGACCTGGCAAGAGAGAACCTGCTAAAGTCAGCTGAGGCTTATCGTGCTTTGGGCGATTTGTCCGGGGAAGCGGCCAGCATGAGCCGACTGGCCAGCATTGACATGCTAAAAGGCGAGAACGATGTGGCTTTAAAGAAGCTGCAGAAGATCGCCGAGATCATGAAGAGTCTGGGAGACATCAAGGGCGAGGCGGCAGTTTTGCAGGAGATGGCCCGCCTGGATATGATCAAGCGTGATTATGATGGCGCGCGCCGGAAGCTGGCAGAATCGCTGGAGCTGCTGAAGGCCGCAGGAGACCGCAAGGGTACAGCTTTTGCCATCTTTAACCTGGCCAGCCTCGATCTGGAGAAGGGCGACTTCTCGGCAGCGGGTGCGGAGTTTGCCGAGGCTCTGCCGCTCTTTGAGGAGGCGGGCGATCGGTCCGGCGAGGCTGCCATCCTGCACAGCCAGGGGCTAATTCATTCCCAGGCCGGTGAGAAAGAAAAAGCAGCAGAAAGCTTCCAGAAGGCTCTGCGGATCAATCAAGAGCTGACCGACAAACCTGCGGAAGCGGGAGCCTTCTTCCAGCTCGGGGCCCTGGCTGTGCAGCAGGATAAGGTGCAGGAAGGTCTGCAGCTCATGGCGCTGGCTGCCATAGTCTTGAGAAGCATCAAGAGCGATGATGTGAAAAACGTCGAGCCGCTGGTGGAAAGGCTTGCCGCGCAGCTTGGCTTAACTTCGGAGCAGTTTATGGTCATGGTGCAGGAGGTCTTGCAGAGCTACGCTAAAGACAGGGGATGGGGACTGGTGGAGGGGGCCTGGGGGAAATCAGGCCAAGGCTTGGTGGGATGAATCCTCATGGCGAGGAACGATACATTCATTCTCGAAGCATCTGACTTCAGAGATCCCCAGCACTGGCGCTGGG